>JADGAQ010000263.1 GCA_015231925.1 Magnetococcales bacterium | reverse complement strand
CGCAGTACCGACCCCCGCCATCCGGGAACTGCCGGCCCCACCGGGGACGCCGGCAGCCGTGGCGCAGCTCCCCCCCCCCCGAGGCCTCACCCGCTCCGAAGGGAACGGCAAGCACGACGGAGCCCCCTCCCGCTCCGAAGGAAACCGGCGTCACCCCCTCCGCACCCGTGGAAGAGGAGAAGGTCTTCGTTTTCCGGACAGGCCCAGCGGAGACCTTGCAAGTCTCTCCAACCCGTCCGCCGGCCGCCACCCCCCCCGCTCCGGGGAAACCGGCACCCTCCACGGGCAAAGCCACGGCCAAAGCCACCCCTGTCGATCCCCCTTCCGAAACCACCGGTGGGCAACCCCGCCAGGAGGTGGGAAAAGCCTCTTCCGCATCATCCCGGATGCACCCGACCCTGGCTCCGTTCGCCAAACACTTCAGCGCGATGGATCGCCTCCGGGACACCCCCTTCGAGAAGATATCGCCACCAAAAGGGCGCTCCAAAGGGAATCTGAGTTTCAAAAGAGATCAAAACGGCGACCTCGTCTTCTCCCTGGAAGGACTGCTCAACCACACCGCCTCCCGACGGGGGGAGACGTTCACCCTCAGCCCCAAGACGATTTCCGAATTGAGACTCATTTTCCAGATTGACCCCAACGAAGCCTTCATGTTTGAATTCGATGCGGCCGGACGCCTCACCGTGCCCAAGGCCTTCTGGGAACCCTTCGCCCGGATCAGCCGCAAGGCGGTCAGCGTCAGCCGCGTGGTCAGGAAGGTCCCGGATGGTTTGCAGGTCCGGGATCTGTTAGCCCTCACCATACCCACCATCGCCAAGCAGATCGAACGATAGCACGAAAGAGCGAACCCCATGTCCATGAGCGCCACCCTGGCCACACCCCTGCCCTTTCCCGTCCCGGCCCGGCAAAGCGACTGCACCAACAAACTGGTGATCGTGGGTCCGGCCAACTCGGGCAAAAGCACCCTGTTCAACGCCATCGCCCAGACATACGCCATGGTGGCCAACTATCCGCAAACCACGGTGACGCTCAATCACAAGCGCATCGTGCTGCATGGCCACCCGGTGGAGTGCGTCGACACCCCCGGCATCTCCTCCCTCAGCGCCATGAGCCGGGATGAGGAGGCCACCATCGCCCTGCTGCTGGAGGAGCGCCCGTGTCGCATCCTCTTCTGCGGCGACGCCCTGCGCCTCAAACAAAGCCTGATTCTCCTGGCCCAGATTCAGGAACTCGGCATTCCCACGGTCTTCTGCCTCAACAAGGCGGACGAGGCGGCTCGCCGGGGCATCGTCATCGACTGCGTCACCCTCTCCCGGGAGTTGGGTCTGCCGGTGGTGGAGAGCGACGCCAGCCACGGCATCGGCCTGAAAAAGGTGTTGAGCCTGTTGCAATCCCCCTCGGTTCCGGTCGAGGCCGTTTGCTACCCCGAGGACGTGGAGCAGAACCTGACCCGTCTGGCCAATCTCTTCGACAGCGGCAAAAGACCATCGAAAGGTCATCTTCTGCGCACCCTGCTCGACCCCTCCCTCTCCTCCCGCTTTCCGGAAACCCATTTCGGCCCGGAGATGGCTCCCAAAGTCCGGGAGATCCTGCGGGAGGCGCATTGGAAACACTCCCCCGGCTCCCTGCAGATGCGTGTCTTCCAATCCCGCGAGGAGTGGGCCGAAAAGCTGACCCGCCAGGTGACCCGCAAAGCCTCGGTAGCTCTCCACACCGTGTCGCAACGTCTGGCGGAAGCTTCGCGGCATCCCCTGCTGGGCTGGCCGATCTTCCTGGCCATTCTCTGGCTGACCTTTCACGGTGTGGTGGTCATTTCGGGCGAAATGGCCGCCGCCCTCGACGGCTGGATCTTCAAGCCCCTGGCCGAAACCATCGGCGGCTGGGTCGAAAACCCCTTTCTCAACGCCTTTCTGGTGGGCAATTTCGGGCTGTTGACCATGGGGTTGTTCAACGCCATGGTCACGGTGGTGCCGATTCTGCTGGTCTTCTTCCTGATCATGAACCTTCTGGAGGATTCCGGCTACCTGCCCAACCTGAGCGTGCTGGCCAACCGCAGCCTGGGACCGTTCGGTTTGTCCGGCAAGGCGGTGCTGCCCCTGGTGCTGGGCACCGGCTGCAACACCATGGCCACCCTGACCAGCCGCATCCTGGAAACCCGCAAGGAGCGTCTGATGGCGGTGTTCCTCATCGCCCTGGGCATGCCCTGCGCCGTGCAGTTGGGCATCATGATGGCCATTCTCGCCACCGTGCCCTTTTCGGCCCTGCTCATCGTACTGAGCGCCGTCGCCGGCACCCAGATCCTCTGCGGCGTGATCCTCAACCGCCTCATCGGCACCCGGCAGGGCAAAGGCGCCGAGTTCATCCTGGAGCTGCCCCCCTTCCGCCTGCCCGATCCCGTCAACGTGGTCAAAAAGACCTACTACCGCGTCAAATGGTTTCTGTTGGAGGCCACCCCCATGTTCATGGCCGCTGCGGTCATGATGTTCGTCTTCGACAACAGCGGCATTCTGCAGGGACTCAAAACCTTCTTTCACCCCATGGTCACCGGGTTCCTCTCCCTGCCGGACAAGGTTACCGAGGTCTTCATCCTGGTCCTCTCCCGCCGGGAGGTGGGCGCGGTCTATTTCAAAGATATGGTGGACGCCGGAGAACTCAGCTTCGAACAGATCGTCGTCGGTCTGGTGGTGATGACCCTCTTCATTCCCTGTGCCTCCAATACCCTGATGATGATCAAGGAGGTCGGGGCCCGCTGGGCCATCTCCATGAACGTGGTCATCATCGTCCTGGCGGTTCTGGTGGGCGGGCTGGTAAACTTTCTGCTTCAGCTGGCATAAGGAAACACGATGAATCTCGAATCGATGCGCAACAAAGACGAACTGCTGGAGATGCTGTGGCGTCTGCACGAGTTCTACGAGCTGACCGTGCCGGCGTTGCAACAACACGACCCCACCGGCGTCTACAAGGGCTACCTGCGCGAGTTCGCCAGCAACGGCATTTTGCGACTGGAAGGCGAGGCCATCATCCTGACCCCCGAAGGCATGGAAAAAGCCCGGGGTCTGGTGCGACGCCACCGCCTGGCTGAACGGCTGATCGTCGACGTACTGGGCAAGAGCCCCGAGGAGACCGAAACCTCCGCCTGCGAATTCGAACACATCCTGGCCCCGGAGCTGGTGGAAGCCATCTGCACCCTGTTGGGCCATCCCCGCTTCTGCCCCCACGGCATCCCCATTCCGGAAGGCGCCTGCTGTCTGGAAGCCAAAAAAAGCGTCGAATCCGCCGTCATCCCCCTGACACAACTGGCCAAGGGGCAGGAGGCACGCATCGTTTTCCTCAACACCCACGAAACCTCCCGCTTGCAGAAACTGCTGCACATCGGTCTGGTCCCCGGGGCAACGCTTTGCGTGCAACAACACTATCCCGCCCTGGTGATCCAGGTGGACAACAGCCAGATTGCCCTGGAACAGTCCATCGGAGAGGAGATTCGGGTCATTCCCCTGGGAAACGGCGCCACCACGTCCCCCCTCCACTCCTGACGAGGAATGCGCATGCAACGGATCGATCTCGGCATTGCCCGTATGGCCCACCTGGTCTGGGAAACGGAACTGGAGGAGATGGCGCTGAAAAAGCGCCCCGCCGTTCACCTCCAGACTCACGAGGAGTGCGAACTCGGCTTGTGGCTGAACGGGGAAGCCTTTCAATCCATGCAACACTACGGTTCGGTGCGGCAACTGATCGCGGCACACCAGCAGTTTCACCAGACGGCCTTTCAACTGCTCTTCCAGTTGGACCACGGCTCGCCGGAGCTGGTCTCCCGGGAGTTGCAACGGGTGCAAACCCTCAGCCGGGATATCGTGTTCCACATCACCGAGGTGGAGCTGGACTATCTGGAACACAAGCCCCTGAGCCAATTCGCCTCCCATCCCTTCAAGAGTCTCATCTACCGTCTGTTTCACGTCGCCGAAGAGACCGCCCCGGAAAACCACGGCATCCTGGAAGTCAGCCACGCCCGATTGATGCATCTGCGCTGGTCGAGGGAACTGCTGCGCGCCTTCCACCATTGGGGTCGGGAGGCGGATCTGGGCAGCGACCGAACCTGCGCGGTGGGCATCTGGATCCACGGGGTGGGTCTGGCCACCGGGCAATATCCGGAAATGATTCAGGAACTGGATCGCATTCATCAGCAATTTCACGCCAAAGCCGAAGAGACCGTTCGTCTCCTGCGTCGCAAGAACATTCCAGGCTCGGAAAATGCCTACAAAGAGGTCGTCAGTCTGGGTCGCGAAGTCCTCTACCTGTTGACCAAAATCGAAGTGGCCTTCCTGAAATCGGAAAACGTCACCTCCCCGATCAACCTGTGGAACTGATCGGCAGGCCTTGTTTTCCCCACCTCCCGTGACACGGGACTGGTCAACCGGCACGGACGACGATTCCAGCTACAAAAAGAGCCGTCCGTCGAGACGGTGCGGGAGTTGGCCGGAACTTTGAAGGAATGGCTTATTCCGTTTCTGTTCCATTTTTGCATTATTGCAGGGGTCTGGGGACCATCATGGTCCCCGGACCCCCGTATTATTCCGTTTCTGTTCCATTTTTGCATTATTGCAGGGGTCTGGGGACCATCATG
>JADGAQ010000262.1 GCA_015231925.1 Magnetococcales bacterium | reverse complement strand
TCGGGGCGCTGCCCCGAACCCCGCCGGGGGGGATAATCCCCCCCGGACCCCCGTTCAACGCCTACTCCACCACAATCTTAGGAAAACCCCCGTCGTCATGGGTACGGGTGGCGATGGCCGCCGCCACACGCGAGGCGATCTCCCGGTAGATGGCCGCCGCCACGGAGTCGGGACGGGCCACCATGATGGGCTTGCCCAAATCGGAATCCTCCCGAATGGCCTCGATCAACGGCACCTCCCCCAGAAAGGGAATTTCCGTGGCCAGGGCCTGCCGTTGCGCCCCCCCGTGGGAGAAGATCTCCGAGCGGTGTCCGCAGTGGGAACAGATGTGATAGGACATGTTCTCCACGATGCCCAGGATTGGCACATTGACTTTGTGGAACATGGCGATGCCTTTGCGCACGTCCGCCAAGGCCACATCCTGCGGGGTGGAAACAATCACCGCGCCGGTCAACGGCACCTTTTGGGTCAGGGTCAACTGCGCATCCCCGGTGCCGGGGGGCAGGTCGATGACCAGATAGTCCAACTCGCCCCAGTCCACATCCCGCAGCAACTGCTCCACCGCCATGCCCACCATCGGACCCCGCCAGATCATCGGGGTCTCCTCGTCCAGGAAGAAGCCCATGGACATGGCTTTCAGCCCGTAGGCCATGGTCGGCGCCACCCGTTTGTCGTCCTCCCCGCCACGGGGTTTGTCGGTGATGGCCAAGAGGCGCGGCAGGCTGGGACCGTAGATGTCGGCATCCAGGATGCCCACCTTGGCCCCCGATTCCAGCAACGCCAAGGCCAGATTCACCGCCAGGGTCGACTTGCCCACCCCACCCTTGCCGGAGGCCACGGCGATGGTGTTCTTCACCCCCGGAATCAGACTCTGCTGGTCGTGGGGCCGCGCCGCCTTCACCTGGGCCGTCATTTCCACCGCCACCCGCTCCACGCCGGGCAGGGCCGACACCACGGTGTAACAGCTTTGTTTGAGTTTTTCTTTCACCGGACAGGCCGGGGTGGTCAGTTCCACCTTGAAGGCCACGTCACCTCCCTGGATGGTGACCTCCTTGACGAAGCCCAATGAGACGATATCCCGATGCAGATCGGGATCGATCACCTGGCGCAATGCCTGCAAAACCTGCTCTCGCGTCACCGTTGCCATCTTGATTCATTCCTTCGAGGGAGTTGTCCACATTTGCAATGCTTTGACTTTCAATATTTAATCCTTTAAAGTATCAAAAAAAGAAAATGTTCTGTCCTTTGACTCTTCCTTACGACTCTTCCTTTGACTTTCCCCCGCCCAGCTAACGGGAGTCGAACCTCCGGGGGCCTCATCCCCGGAGGTTCGAGGACCCGGCGGGGCTTTTATTACCTTCATCAAGCGAATCAGCCTCACCGATTCGCTTGATGAAGGGCCGGACGGTGGTCCATCTTAACGAACACTCAAAAGACAAAACATCATCTCCTTAAGATATTTTTTCCAAAATCAACAGACACGTCACAGGACAGAACATTTTCTTTTTTTACTTTCTAAAAGATAAATATTGAAAGTCAAAATATTAACAAAAAATGGTGCTGTGAGCGTTTTGCCCCGCACGGAATCAATCTCCCCGTCACTTTACCCCCAGCCCGCCCCCGCCACCACCCCAATTTATTCGATTCACCGGATAAAAATTTTTCATCCCTTTACCTCGGCGTTTATAGTGTGCTTCACTCTCCGCCAGCTACGGTCAAGCAGGAGCTGTTTTACCTCGAAAAAGTTTGGAGTGAAACCATCATGACCGACTATCTCCTGATCATCATCGGCGCCATTTTCGTCAACAACTTCGTCCTGGCCAAGTTTCTGGGAATCTGCCCCTTCCTGGGCGTCTCCAACAAGGTCGAAACCGCCATCGGCATGACCTTCGCGGTCACCTTCGTGATGACGGTGGCCTCGGGCATCTCCTGGATGGTGCAGTACTATCTGCTCAATCCCCTGGGCCTGGGTTATCTGCAGACCATCTTCTTCATTCTGGTCATCGCCGGCCTGGTGCAGTTCACCGAAATGGTCATACGCAAAACCTCGCCGGTGCTTTACGCCTCCCTCGGCATCTATCTGCCGCTGATCACCACCAACTGCGCCGTGCTGGGGGTGGCGATCCTGAACATCAACCTGGAATACAACTTCCTCAAGGCCTCCCTCTACGGCATGAGCGCCGCCCTGGGCTTCGGCCTTATCCTGACGCTGTTTGCCGGCATGCGGGAACGCATCGCCTTCGCCGACGTTCCGGAGATCTTCAAGGGCTCTCCCATCTCCCTGGTGAACGCCGGCCTGATGTCCCTGGCCTTCATGGGCTTTTCCGGACTGGTGAAGTAAGGAGCGCACACGATGATCGAAGCCTTGATCAGCATGGGTGGACTGGCCCTGATCTCGGGGGTCGGATTGGGATTGGCCGCTCAGAAGTTCCATGTGGAAGGCAACCCCATCGTGGAAAAACTGGCCAGCGCCCTGCCGGGCACCAACTGCGGCAACTGCGGCTTCCCGGGATGTCACGCCTACGCCGAAGCCATGGTCAACACCTCGGCCAAAATCTCCCTCTGCCTGCCGGGCGGCCAGTTGGCCATGGAGGATCTGGCCACCATTCTCGGGGTGGAACCGGTGACCATGGAAGACCAGGGTGGACCGAAAGTGGCCTTCATCCGGGAAGCGGACTGCATCGGCTGCACCGCCTGCATCAAAGCCTGCCCGGTGGATGCCATCGTCGGAGCCAACAAGCAGTCCCATACCGTGATCGCCGCCGTCTGCACCAACTGCTCCGCCTGCGTGGAACCCTGCCCGGTGGACTGCATCGAAATGGTGCCGGTAAAAAAGACCGTCTACGACTGGGTCTGGGAAAAACCCGCCGGCCCGACCGCATCCCTGCACTGAAAGGACAAGTCCCATGGGTATTGCCGCGTCGGTATTGGGACGTTTTCGTGGCGGGGTGCATCCCCCGGAGAACAAAGCCTTGTCGGCAGCCTGCGCCATCGAGCCGGTGCCCCTGCCCAAACGTTTGAACGTGCCGTTGCATCAGCATATCGGCAAACCGGCGGAACCCTGCGTCAATTCGGGACAGAAGGTTCTCAAAGGCCAGTTGATCGCCAAGGCGGAAGGCTTCGTCTCGGCCCCGGTCCACGCCCCCACCTCGGGCACCATCGTCGATTTCGTCGAGGTTCCGAGCGGCCATCCCTCGGGCATCCCCATGCTCTGCGCCGTGCTGGAAGCCGACGGCGAGGACAAATGGATCCCCGACCCGGAAGTTCTGGCCGAGCCCCTGCAGGCCGAACCCGGCGTGATCCGCCAGATGATCCGCGATGCCGGCATCGTGGGCCTGGGCGGCGCCACCTTCCCCAGCTATATCAAGATGTCCCCACCCAAGGACAAGGTGGTGGAGGCGCTGATCCTCAACGGCGTGGAGTGCGAACCCTACCTGACCTGCGACGCCCGCTTGATGGAAGAACGGGCCGAAGCCGTGGTGGCCGGGGCGGAAATCATGCTGCACGCCCTGCAGACCCGCCGTTGCATCATCGGCATCGAAGCCAACAAGCCCGCCGCCATCCGCGCCATGCGGGAAGCCGTCTCGGGTCGCTCCGACATGAAGGTGGAAGTATTGCCGGTGATGTACCCCCAGGGGGCGGAAAAGCAGTTGATCCAGGCCCTGATCCATCGGGAAGTCCCCTCCGGCGGTCTGCCCATCGACGTGGGCGTGATCGTACACAACGTGGCCACCGCCGTGGCCATTCGCAACGCCATCTGTTTCGGCCAACCCCTGATCTCCCGCCTGGTGACCATGACCGGCAAGGGCATCGGTCGTCCCGCCAATCTGGAAGTATTGATCGGCACCTCCGTGGCCGAGCTGATCGCCCATTGCGGCGGGCTGAAAGAGGGCGTGGAGAAGGTGGTCATGGGCGGCCCCATGATGGGCGTGGCCCTGCATCAGCTCGATGTGCCGGTGGTCAAGGGCACCTCGGGCATTCTGGCCCTGTTCGGCGAGGATTTCGTCTCCGCCAAAGAGCAAACCTGCATCCGCTGCTGCAGTTGCATGCGCGTCTGCCCCATCGGCCTGATGCCCAACGAACTCTCCTGGCTGGCCAAGTCGGATCAGTTCGACCGGTTGCAGGAGTACAACCTGTTCGACTGTATCGAATGCGGTTCCTGCGCCTATGTCTGCCCGTCGAACATCCCGCTGGTACACTATTTCCGCTACGGGAAATTCGCCATTCAGTCCCGGGATCGGGAGCGGGCCAAAACCGAGTTGAGCCGGGCCCGCACCCAGGCGCGGGAAGACCGTCTGGCACGGGAGAAGGCGGAGCGGGAGCGCAAAAAGGAAGAGATGAAGGCGCAGATGGCCGCCAAGAAGGGCGCATCCGCCACACCGCCCGCCGCGACGGAAGTGGTGGAACCGGGAGTGGACAAGGCCAGTCGCGCCGTGGCCGCCAAAGCCCGCGCCGTTCAGGCGGAAAGAGCCGCTTCCCAGGCCATGACGGGCGAAACCCCGCCCCCTCCGGTGGATGCAACCCCGGTCGCGCCGACAGCGCAAGCCCCGGCTCCCGTGGCAGCGGCCCCCGTGGCCCCGGCTGCGGAGGCCCCGGCTCCCGTGGCGGCGGCCCCCGTGGCCCCGGCTGCG
>JADGAQ010000261.1 GCA_015231925.1 Magnetococcales bacterium | reverse complement strand
TTTCTTCTCCCCCCCGGACCCCCGTATATTTCTTCCTGACTCAGTGGTAAATCCCACCCCCACCCAGGGGAATCTTGCCCTGCAACAAGGCCGAAAAAGCCTCCCGCCCCAACGGAGGACTGAAGAAATAACCCTGAACCTCATCCCCCCCGTCCTGATTCTGCAAAAAGGCCAACTGCTCCAAATTCTCCACCCCCTCCACCACCACATGCAACCCCAACTTCCGCGCCATACTCAACATCGCCGACAAAAATACCGCATCATTGGCCTCCGGCCCCAAATCCTGCACAAACGACCGGTCGATCTTGATCACCTGAATCGGCAACTGCCGCAACAAGGCCAACGACGAATAGCCCGTGCCGAAATCATCCATCGCAATGCCGACACCCATCTCCCGCAAGCGGTTCAAGGTCTCCACCGCCTTCTTCGGATCCCCCAACATCATGTTCTCGGTAATCTCCAACTCCAGCTTGTCCCCCGGGAAACCCGTCTCCTGCAATACCTCCTGTACCAACCGCACCAAAGAATCCCCATCCCGGAACTGCAACGCCGACAAATTCACCGCCAAACGCAAATCGGGATAGCCTGCCATCGCCCAGGAGGCGGCATCCAAACAGGCGGTGCGCAAGACCCACGCCCCCAACTGGGCAATCAACCCGGTACCCTCCGCCAGCGGAATGAACTGCTGCGGCAACAAGATACCCTCCCGGGGATGATCCCAACGCACCAGCGCCTCCATCCCCGTCATCTGCCCCGAGGCCAAGGTCACCTTGGGTTGATAATCGAGATAAAATTCGTTCATCAAACAGGCGCGCCTCATCTCCACTTCCAGCCGCAGGCGTCGCTGCGCCAACTGGTTGATCTCCCGCGAGAAGAACTGAAAAGCGTTGCGCCCCGACTCCTTGGCCCGATACATCGCCGAATCGGCGTTGCGCGTCAACTCGTCGGCAGCCGCGCCATCCCCCGGAAAAAGCGCGATGCCGCAACTCCCCGAAATAACCACCTCCTGCCCCTTGAGCAGAAACGGCAACGCCAACTGCTCCAGAATCTTGCGCGCCACCAGCTCCGCCATCGACTCGTGAAGGATGTCGGACAGAATCACCGTGAACTCGTCCCCACCCAGCCGCGCCACCGTGTCGGACTTGCGCACCACCCCCTTGAGCCGCCGCGAGGCCTCCACCAGCAAGGCATCCCCCGCGTCGTGGCCCAGGGTGTCGTTGACCCACTTGAAACGATCCAGATCGACGAACATCAGGGCAAACATCTGCCGATGCCGCTGCGCCGCCAGAATCACCTGCTCCAAGCGGTCCTGAAACAGCTTGCGATTGGGCAGCCCCGTCAAATTGTCGAATTCGGCCTGCTCCCGCAGTTGCGCCTCCAGATGCTGCCGACAGGCGATCTCCTCCTGCAAACGCGCATTGGCGCTGGCCAAGGCATCCCGCTGCCGCTTCAGGGCCAGTTGCACCGCCACCCGCGCCCTGACCCGCAGGGGATTGACCGGCTTGTTGACGAAATCGACCGCACCCGCATTGAAACCCCGGATTTCCGCATCCATGTCATGCAGCGCCGTCACCAGAATCACCGGAACGTCACGAGTGCGCTCGTCCCGACACAGGGTCTCGCACACCTGAAAACCATCCATGCCCGGCATCATCACATCCAGAAGAATCAGATCCGGCGGCGAGGCGAAGGCCCGCTCCAGCGCCTCCTGACCACGGGTGGCGAAATGAACCTGGTAGTCCCCCGACAGGGCATACCCCAACAACCGGATGTTGTCCGGGGCATCATCCACGATCAATACGGACTGTCTGGTCTCAGGATTGTTCATGAGCCTCACCCGATGTCCGTTCCAGGATCTCTTTCAGCAGCGCCACCCGTTCGAGCGCCCCCGTGGTGTCCAGACGCCCCAGACATGCTTCCAATTGCCTCACCACCTCTTCCCCCTCGACAAGATCCACCATACGTTGCCGTATCTCCTCGAAAACCACCTCGCTGCGCAAATCGCCCTGGTGTAACAGGGTGCCAAGCTCTGTTACTTTACGCAACAATTCATTTGGGTTAATGCGTTCCATTTCTATTATCCGGGGGGAAAGCCCCGCCCGGGCCATGAAGTCCCTGGCGGCGGACAGCACCGGTTCCAGGGCCTGTTCGAGGGGGAGGAGGGCTTCGGGGGGCAGGGGATGGTCGGGAAAACGCAAAGCCGTCTCCAGGATATCGCACTGGTCCGCCAACTGGCGGGCGGCGATGGTGGCGGCGGCGCCCTTCATTTTGTGCAGGCGTTGGAGGGCCGTGGTCGCATCGCCCTGGCGCAGGATTTCGCCCAGCCGGGCGGGCTCGGTTTCGAATTCGGCGAGGAAATGGCCGATCAGCCGGGCGTAGAGGGTTTCGTTGCCTTCGCAGCGGGCCAGTCCTTCGTCCAGCATCAGCCCGGGCGGGTGAGGGCCATCGTGTGCGGAAGGGGCGCTCCCCTCGGGCAAGGGTTGGTTGCGGGCGGTGATCCAGTGTATCAGCTTGAGCAGCAGTTGGTTGACATCGATGGGCTTGGGCAGGTGATCGTTCATGCCGCTGGCCAGACAGGCTTCCACGTCCTGGGACATGGCGCTGGCGGTCATGGCGATGATGGGCATCTCCTGCAGGGAAGGCAGGCGACGCATGGCGCGGGTGGCCTCCATGCCGTCCATGACCGGCATCTGCACGTCGGTCAACACGGCGTCGAAGGGGGGCTCGGCGCGGCTGGCCAGATCCACGGCCTCCTGGCCGTTGCCCGCCAGGGTGACGATCAGCCCTTTGCGTTCCAGAATCTCCCGGATCAGATCGGAGTTGTCCGGCAGATCGTCCACCACCAGCAGACGGCGTCCCTCCAGCAACTGACAGTCGATGGTTTCGGGTAGCTGGTAATGGCTGGTTTCCCGACCCGGCTCCCCCTTGCCGAACAGCTCCAGAATGGTGTCGAAGAGCAGGGAGGGGTTGACCGGTTTGGGCAGAAAGGCCTGGATATCGGCCTCCGCAGCCTTGGCCATGACCTCCTCCCGTTCGAAAGCGGAGACCAGGATGATCAGCGGCGCGAAGGGCAGAGCGGGGTTTTCCCGGATGCACAGCGCCGTTTCGATGCCGTCCAATTCCGGCATGGACCAGTCCAGCAACAGCAGGCCGTAAGGCTGCTGTTGCACGGCGGCGCGTTCCATCTCCCGCAAGGCTGCCGTGCCGCCGTCCACGACGGTGTTGTCCAGATGCCAGGAACTCAGAAGCCGTTGCAGAATCTCCCGCGAGGTGGTGTTGTCGTCCACCACCAGAGCGCGCAGCGAGCGGAGTTCCTCCGGCAGCCGATAACGCTCCTTTTCCGGGGCCACCAGACTGTCGAAGGGGCACTGGAAGTGGAAACGACTGCCGTGGTCGGGACGGCTCTCCACATCGATGCCGCCGCCCATCAGCTCCACCAGCTTGCGACAGATGGCCAGCCCCAGGCCGGTGCCGCCGTATTTGCGGGTGGTGGAGCTGTCGGCCTGCTGGAAGGGCTGGAACAGCCGCTCCGCCTGATCCGGGGCGATGCCGATGCCGGTATCCCGCACCTCGAAGGCCAGGGTGACGCGGGTGGGACTCTCCCGCACCAGGGTCACGGACAGAACGATCTCGCCCCGCTGAGTGAACTTGAGGGCGTTGTCGCAGAGGTTGTTCAACACCTGACCCAGCCGGGTGGCGTCGCCCAGGAGAATGCGGGGAATGTCGGTGGGCATCGCGATCAGAATTTCGATGTCGGGCTTCTGCCGCGCCTTGATCAGCAATCCGTCGGCAACCTGCTCCACCAGCCGGTAGAGATCGAAGGGGGCCGTTTCCAGTTCCAGCTTGCCGGCGTCGATCTTGGAAAAGTCCAGGATGTCGTTGATGATGCGCAACAGCGAGTTGGAACTGGCGTGGATGCGCTCCAGATAGTCGCGTTGCTGCCGGGTCAGATCGGTTTGCAGGGCCAGATAGCCCATGCCGATGATGGAGTTCATCGGGGTGCGGATTTCATGGCTCATGTTGGCCAGGAAGGCCCCCCGGCTCCGATTGGCCCGACGCGCCTCCTCCTCGCTGCGGCGCAGCTCGTCTTCCATGGCCTTGCGATCGGTGATGTCCCGCGAACTGACCACGATGCCGCCCACCTGCCCGTCGTTGCGCCACTGGGGGAAGTAGGAGACATCCATCCAGCGCCGTCCGCTGACGGGAAAGTCGAACCAGTCCTGGTAGTTGACCGTCTCTCCCGCCAGACAGCGGTCGAGGTTGGGGCGAATCCGCGCGAACATCTCCTCGCCCAACAGTTCGGGTACGGCGTGGCCCACGATCTCGTGGTACTCCCGGCCGTGGTTGTCCAGATAGGCGCGATTGACGGCCCGATAGACGAAGCGACGGTCCAGAAAGGCCATATGGTCCTTGGAAGCGGCCACGATGGCCTCATACTGGCGTAGCGACTCTTCGGCCTCCTTGCGTTCGGTGCGATCCAGCAGAATGGCCCGTCCTTCGATCACCCGGCCCGAAGCGTCGGATTTCAGGGAGATGGAAAGCCGCACCCACAAGGGACGGCCATCCTTGCGGCGCATGGGCACGTCCTGTTCCGAAACCGGGCGCAGCCGCCAGGGCACCGGATCGGTCAGTCCGGGCTCCTGGAGGTCGGTGAGCCGCAACAGGGACCACTCCTCC
>JADGAQ010000260.1 GCA_015231925.1 Magnetococcales bacterium | reverse complement strand
CAGGGCGCTGCCCTGGACCCGCCGGGGGGGATAATCCCCCCCCGGACCCCCGTATTTTCCTGGAAAGACTCAAGCCCCTTTCGTCTCCCGGATCACCTGTTGCAACGCCCGGACTTCGCAATTCAACAACACCCCGAGCACCATGCGATAGCGTTGGGCCCAGGTTCGCCGCCAGTTCGACTCGGCAACTCCCAGATAATGCGCACATTGCCGCCCGCTCAAAGCAGGCCGCACGCCTCTGCCCTGACAAGTGCGGCAGGTACGCCGGCGTTCCACCACGAATACCCGCCAGGGACCGTCGCAGTACCAGCAGGTCTCCTCGGGAGGATCCATGACCCGACCACAGGCGCGACACAGTTTGGCAGGCTCCCGCATCAGGATCAGTCCGCGTCCGTGACACTGGGAACAGGCAAAACCGTTGTGAACCACCTCGTTCAGGGCCAGGGTGGCCAGGCGGCGACTTTTTTTCTCCTCCCAAACCAGGCCGGATTGTTTCAAACGTGACCAGGTTTTTTCCACCAGATGACGGCGCTGGGACTCCTGGCCGCCCCATTTGACCCGCAGCAGGCAACTGCCCAACGGATCGTCGAGGTGGGCGAGAATGGCGGCGGCATTGGCCCAGGCAGGCAGAGGGGGCAGGCCGGCGTTGCGATGGATTTTTTCCGAAACGGTTTGAGCCTGCAGAGAGAGAGCGCCCAGCAGGCGCACGGGGGATTCAGCCGACATGACGATCTCCCTGCGACCCGTTGCGACCCCAGGTCAGTACCGCTTGTTCCAGAGCCTCATCCGAGGCGAAGGTTTCGGGTGGGGAGCGGAACTCCCCCTTGATCATGGCTTGAACCCACTTGAAGTAGAAGCGTTGGAACTCCTTGCTGTAGGTGTGGGTTTCGGGGGTGGAAGGGGCGGGATTCGGGGATTCGGGCATCCAGGCCTGACGCCAGCCGCAGCCACAGGCGCGAGGATTGGTCAGGGGGGCGGTGCAGTCGGGACAATGGTCCGGCATAGCTTGTCACTCCTTTGTTCGATACGGTAGTTCCGGGGGATGCCACGGGTTCAGGGCAGAGCCGCCTCCAATCCTCAATCAATACCAGGGTTCGGGGGGATTATCCCCCCGACGGGTCCAGGGGCACCCCTGGGACTTTCCCTTTCGCCGTTGACACGATCATGCTGCACTGTGCAGGTGTCTGAATAGTTACTCCAAATATAGGGAAGTGGGTCTACTCCACCACGCATTCGGCCAGGTAGGTTTCGAATTTCTCCTTGTTGAACAGGGTGATTGGGCGCAGGAAGCGGCGCATTTTCTCCTGCTCGCCCCAGTCACGGATTTTGCGCACGATCATCATGCGGCATTGGTGGGCGCTGTAGCCTTCGCGCAAGCGGGCCATGACCAGTTCAACATGGGTTGTTGGGGCGCCGGTGGGGGTTTGGATGGGGAAGTCCCGTTTGACGCGCTGACTGAGGAACTGGACGATCTCCTGCGCCGTTTGCCGCAGATGTACAACGTCCGCCCCCGCCGTGGTTCCTGACGGGTTCATTGACGGTTCCACTGACGGTTCATAAAGATTCAGGGTGCCGATTTGGAGCGGATTTGGGGCGGATTTGGCCAGATTTGGGGCCGATTCGGCCAATTTGGATCCGATTTGCAACACGTAGAAGTCGGTTCCGCGCATGCCGGGAGCGGACCATCGGGGGTGGCGCCGCAGGCAACCGGACTCTTCGAGTTGCTCCAGATGGCGCAGAACGGTGGTTCGACCCATGCCGCATTTATGGGCCAGGGTTTCGATGGCTGGCCAGCAGGCATCCTGGGCATTGGCGTAGTCGGCCAAGGCCAGAAGGACCAGCTTGAGACCGGACTTTACGGGTTGTTGCCAAGCCCATTCCATGGCCTTGATGGACATTTTCGTTCCTCGGTGATGAATCACGGTATCGGTTCAGTTTACGGGGGGTCGGGAGGGATTATCCCTTCGACGGAGGTCTGGGTAACATCATGAATTGTTTATACAAATAAGGAATAAACATTACGTTAAAGTATAGAATATTTTCTTTTTTTATATTCAAAGGATTATACCGCGTCTACTTTGGAATACGTAATTTTTCTGTATCTGTTCAGGTATACGGGGGTTCGGGGGGGATTATCCCCCCCGACGGGTCCAGGGCAGCGCCCTGGGACTTTTCCTTTCGCCGTTGACTTCGTCATATCGCGCTGCGCGGGATCCTGAATAGTTACAGAAAAATGACGCATGCCAAAGTGGACGCGGTATAAATAGTGGACGGCAAAGGGTAAAAAAAGGGGGGCTTTCGCCCCCCCTACCCCGTCAAATCGAGCCATACAAAATGGCATAAACCCGCCGGGGCGTCAGGCAATACTCCTTGGCCAACTGCCTGGGCGTTTCGCCCTGAATGGAGCGTCGCATGATCTCCAGGTTACGCACGCCGCGAAAGGTATTCTCCACCGTAGGCACCCGCAGATCATCGCCGCCATAGGTGCTGGCCAGCAGCAGGGTACTGCCGACACCCAGCAGTTTTACCAGGGGATGTTCCAAACGCACTTCCTGCGGAATGAAGACGCGCCTTCCCCCATAGTTTTGTACCAGACACTTGACTCCTGCCAACCCGATAAGCACTGCGACCTGCCGCATAAGTTTCGGCAATCTTTGCAGGACTTCGGCATCATCAAACTTTGACAAATCGGGAATTCCATGCCATTTGACCATCTTGTCGTACTCCATATTGCTGACGTTGACCACTGGAGCCTCCTTGCCAAGCCACCATGACCGGGCGGAAGCCTCCAACAAGGAAATAACCCGCCCCATCCCCGCGGGCTTTGGCCAACATCCTTGCCGGCCACTGCCAAGTTGCCATCCGCGCGACTTTAGCGGAGGGCGGGCCCGGAGCGAACACCAAGTGAAGGGAATTCGCCCCGGGCCAAAAGAGGGAAAGACTCCGAAGAGGTTCAGACTGTGGATTGCACAACACACCGTGCTTCGGAATCCGACTGGAGTTGATCTTATACAACAGACCTATCCAGTCTGCGTGGGGTAAAACCAATTAATCAATTTGTTGGGTGATTGTCAACAAAAAAATGTTTCTTTCCTTCTCCCTCCGATTTCTTCATAGCGTGCCGCCATGGAAACTGTCGGAGAGCGCATTCGCAAGCGTCGCAAGGAGCTTGGACTTTCCCAGGGGGAGCTGGCTCTGCGTGTGGGTTACGCGGGGCAGTCGTCCATTGGGGAGATCGAGACCGGGACGAGTCAGTCGCCCGGTCGCCTGGTGGATATCGCCCGTGCGCTGGAGGTTCGTCCGGACTGGCTGCACTCCGGAGAGGGTCCGGTGGAGCCGGAACCGGCCCAGTTCGCCTTCAAGTCGGCCTCCCAGGAGCTGAACAACCACGACAATCTGTTGCAGGAGAGCGATCTTCTGGCGCTCTGGTGCCGGCGTCACGGCTTCAACCCGCAACAGATGCTGGTGGTGGTGGTTCACGGGGACGCCATGCACCCCACGCTTCACAGTGGCGACATGATCATGGCCGACACCTCCCAGCGGGTTCCGGGGCCAGAAGGGGGTCTGTTTTTGCTGCGCATAGCCGGAGAGCTGGTACCCAAGCGGATACAACGTTCCGCGCGGGGCGATCTGATTCTGGTACACGACAATCCCTCCTATCGCGATGAGCATCTGCCGCCGCAAGACGTGGCCCGGGTCGAATTCATGGGGCGCATCTGCTGGTTCGGAAGACGCCTCTAATTTTTTTGCCCATTTCAACAACATTAGTTAGTATGATGGGCTATATTTCAAACAAGATCCTCTCTATCTTATATGGATATTTTCCTGCAATAGAAACTATCAGACATTGTCATGAAGGACTGGTTCACCTTGCTTGCATTATTCTGAGATTGTGTTACCGTTCATATAACTTATGTGTGATTTTGCACGGGGTCTTGTCTCTTTTTCCCCCGCTGCATGATTTTCAGGTTGCCACAAGACAGGTTCATATTTCAAGTTGTTTTATAGGGGAGGCTGCATTTTTTTATTTCGTCCGTAAATACCAATTTTTTGTTTACGCGCCCCCCCTTTTTTGATATACCTCCCCTGCCAGTTTTCCTCCGTGCGGAGACTACATGCCATGTTGCAGGATATTTACGAACTTCATCGCCTCGTCTTGGCCAACGGAACCTCTTCTCCGGAGTTGCGGGCTTTTCTGGAGTTGTCTCAGGTTGCGGTACAGGAGCATCGGGGAGAGCGTCGCCTGTTGGAGTTTAATCTCCTCGAACGTGCCATGGAGCGGGTGGAGGAGGTTTCCGCCGATTATTTCGCCCGGAGCGAGGCTTTGAGCGAACCTTCTCTCAAAGAGGAGATATATCGCGACCAGCAGCAGCGTAACCGAAATCTGGGTCATTTCCTTGCCTGGGGAGAGAAGAACGGGGCGTAACGCTTCAAAGTGGGGAGTCGTGACGTTTTGTTACCTATTTTTCCGCTCTCGTCACACGGATGTTACATTCGCTTGGTAGTGTTAAGCTCCTTTCTGCACAGGACTGGCCTGGATACGGCATTCCCCCCCCCGCCAAATCCTTTTTGGACAGTCCTCGATAAACTCAAGCCGGCAGCTTATGCCGGCTTTTTTTTTGGGCGCGGGTACCTGTTACGGATTCTGTTCAGAAAATACGGGGGGAAGGGGGGTGCGGGGTGC
>JADGAQ010000259.1 GCA_015231925.1 Magnetococcales bacterium | reverse complement strand
CATTTTTGCATTATTGCAGGGGTCTGGGGACCATCATGGTCCCCAGCAGGGGTTGGACTCGGGCCATGGATGGCCCGAGTCCAACCTCCGCCGGGGGCGATAATCGCCTCCGGACCCCCGTATTAATGAACGAATGAAACAGAAATGGAATCATTCACTCGGCTTCAGCATGGAGATGGTCTCCCGCACAAGGCGCTCGATGGCGCCCTGATTCGCCAACGCCGCCTCCCAGTCGCCCAATTCGGCGTTGCCCTTCAGTTTCAAAGCCTGGCTGGCGGCGCGGGTCGCTCCGATGGCAAGCAGGGCGCTTCGCAACGCCTGGACTGCCTGGATGGTCTGTGACACGCCATGGGTTTCCATGGCGGTGTGCAGTTTCGCGACCAGGGCCATTCCCTCGCTCAGAAAAGCCTGTTTGGCCTGGGCCAGGGTTTCGGCATCGCCTTCAACCGGTTTGAGAATCTCCCCCCTTGGCAATGGGGGCTTAATGCCGATAACCGGAGAAAGGGCATTCAGCAGGTCAATTGAACGAAAAGGTTTGCGAACGAAACCGTTCATGCCGATCTCCCGGCATTTTTGCTCCTCGGAAAGCAAGGCATTGGCCGTGAGGGCGATAATGGGAATGTTGGGTTCGTCGATTTCCGTCCGGGAACTTTGGCGAATGCGCCGGGTTGTTTCAAAACCGTTCATGACCGGCATTTGGAGATCCATCAGCACCAGGTCGAAGCGCTCCTTCCGGTCCCGCAGCCGGTCCAGTGCCTCCTGTCCGTGATTGGCGATGGTGACGAAGTGGCCTGCCCCCTGCAGAATTTGGCTGGCCACCTGTTGATTGCTGAGCAAATCTTCCACCAATAGAATCCGCAAGGGGGGACTCCGTTCCGGCTCCCTGGGCGGCATGGGGTCCGGCGAATGCGGTATTCGACCCATTGCCCGGTTGATGGCTTTCAGAAAGGCGGAGCGCCGCATGGGGGTTTTGAGGGTACGGGCCTTTTCCAGCCAGCCGTGGCGAGGTATGTTCGTGGCCGTCAGGGAGTTCAGCAGCACCAGAACGGGACCGTCGTGTCCGGCGTGGCCCTCCAGCTTCTCCGGCTGGCCCACGCCTTCCCACAGCAGACTCTCGTCCAGAATCAGCAGATCCCAGGGGTGATTGGTCCGTTGGGCCTCGTCGAGCTTTGCCAACAGGGTGGCGGTGGAGTTCGCCTCCTCGACGCGGGCCCCGAAGCCGAGCAGGATGTCACGGGTGATCAGACGACCCAGTACCTGGCCGTCACCGAGGAGGATGCCCCGGCCTTCGAGGGAGAGGTGACTCAGTGAACCTTCCCGAGGCGCCGGATCACCATCGGCCAAGGCGGGAACCGGACAGTTCGTTCCAGCCCGGAGGGTGAAATGGAAGGTCGAGCCAATGCCAACTTGGCTTTCGACCCGGATTTGTCCGCCCATTTTCTCCACAAGATGTTTGCAGATGGACAGTCCCAGGCCCGAACCACCATACTTGCGGCAAGTGGAGTCGTCCACCTGGGTGAAGGTATTGAATATAAGCTCCAGTTTGTCGGCGGGTATGCCGATTCCGGTATCCGTCACGGAAAAATGCAGCTCCACACTGTCCGCATCCGCCGGGGAGGTCATCCGGGCGCGTTCCACGGAGATCAAAATCAGCCCTTTTTCGGTAAACTTCAGGGCGTTGCTGACAAGATTCATGAGGATCTGGTGCAAACGCAACGGATCGCCAATAATAGTTTTTGGCAAGTCGCTTGCCATGTCCAGGTAGAGTCTCAAGCCTTTTTGCGTGGCCTCCAGGCTTTTGGTTTCGAAAAGATCCTCGATTCGGCTCCGGAGATCGAAAGGAACCTTTTCGGGGATCAAACTCCCGGATTCGATTTTCGACATATCCACCAGGTTGTTGACCAGATCCAGCAGACCGAGAGCCGCATTCAACACGATGCGTTGATTGTTCCTTTCTTCTTCCCGTGGGAGGTTGGAGGTCAACATGAAGTCCGTGAGGCCGATGACGGCGTTCAGGGGGCTGCGGATTTCGTGGCTGACATTGGCCAGAAAAGCCCCCTTGGCCCGGTCCGCCTCTTCCGCCTTCTCCTTGGCCTGAAGCAACGCCCTCTCCTGCTCCTTGCGCTGAGTGCAATCGGTGACGGCCATCTGCCACCGGAAGGGTATCTCCCCGATCATCGTCCGGTCACTGCCTGTCTCGCCACAAGCGATGCTGGTCAATTGCGCAAATATCGGATTACCGTCTTTCCGGATGATTTCGACTTCACATCGCAACGGATCACGAGAGGCCGGTACCGCCTTGCGGTGGTGATAAAAGGTGTCTTGATCCTTGCGGGCAATAAACTCATGAAAGCGTCGTCGTGGCAGTGACTCTCTTTCCAGGCCAAGCAGCGTCGCCCCGGTTTCGTTGGCCTCCAGGATGGTGCCATTTTTGTCCAGAATGAAGTAACCCACCGGAGCGCTGTGGAATAACCGGCGGTATTGATCGCGACTCTGTTCCAGTTGCCCCTGGATTTGCCGCAACGCCTCGTTCTGCATCTCCAGTTCGATTTGATGGATCTGCAACTCGTGAATCAGGGCGTTGCTTTCCGCCGGAGCGGCCCGGCTCCGATTCCGGCCATCCTGGTCCGGAACCTGCTCCGCCGGATGGCGCGGTCGGGAGAATCCCTGGCGTGGAAGATCATCTTTGTTATCTGTTGCATTTTTATCATCAATGTCCACGCAAGGCCCCCTTTGTGAAGAAATGGGCGCTTCAAATATTAGATAAAAATATTATTATATATAAAAATAATAAACAAACTCCAAGGGCGGACTAAAAATAATAGTTTACAATAACCCCCCATAAGTTAACTTTTATGGGCTGTTTTGTCGATAAATTGGTGTGAAAGCCGGTACCTGCATAAAACGAGAGGATATTGAGCAGCAAACGCCGGACTTGTAAGCCATTGCAACCAGGCCCCTTCCCGGGACCGGCCATCGCAAGCGCCCGGCGCTGCTTCGGGATCATTACCATCGATTGTCCGATGTAGTGAAGCAGAGTTACTGTCAGCATATAGAATAGTGGACAGATGGAGGGTAACATGGGCGAAAAAGTGGCGTCAAGTACCGGCCTTTACGGAAATCAGTCGATGGCAGGCTGTGGCCGGTCTCGGGGAGAAGCGTAAGCGGGGGGCGTTTGAAAAGAGACAACCTGGGAAACCGTCGGGGGGGGATTCCCCCCGAACTCCCGTATTACAGGCCCTGGCCTCCCTGGGGCATGCGAGCGCCGGGGGGCCCCAGGTGGGGGGCTTCGTCTTCGCTCAGATAGCCATCCTTGTTGGCATCGTGGAAATCGAAACGTTCCGGCGGGCCGTCGAACTCCTGGCGGGAGACCCGGCCATCGCCGTCCCGGTCGAGGCGGGAGACGAATCCGGGGCGCTGAAATCCGGCGGGAGCGCCGCTTCGGGGCGGTGCGCCGCCGGGAAGGGAGAGGCCTTGGGGTGCTGCGGCAGGTGCGGAACTGGAGATGGATTCGGCGGGAAGAATGCGGGTTGGGGGCAGAGGGCGTTCCGCCCGCCGGGCGGGCGCCGCCACCGCGCCACCGCGCACCGGACGCACGAAATTGTAGATGCGTTGCGCATCACCCTGGGGACCGTGGCCGATGCGGGGGGTACCCTCCTTCGGATCGCTGCGTTGCGCGCCCGCGCCGTGGACATCCATGGTGCGACCGTGCATTTGTCCGATGGCGCGGCCAAAAGCCACGTAAACCGCGTGGGTGCCGGGGCGGGGTCCGTCCCGATGGGTGGTGGAGGTCCAGAAGAAGGGGAAATCCCTCACCCCCGCCTCGTTGGTGATGGCGGTGGTTTCGAACACCGGGTCGATGGCGGGGGAGTTGCCGGTATCCGGGGAGCTGCTGTAATCCACGATGTATTGCAGCTCCTTGGCGTTGGGCAGTCGCCAGTCGTTGTAGCCTCCGAGAGTTGATTCCTCGGCGTATTTCAGGGCCTCCCCCCAGGTCATGCCCCGGCCGCTGTCGCTTTTGGCCCACATCAATCCGCTGGATTGATCCGATACCGTGCCGTCGCCGTGGTCCACGAAGTGGTTTTCGCCGTAACGGGGACCGCGCACGAAGCGCACGAAGAAGCGTTTGTGGTCCCCGCGCATGCCGGGGCGACGGTATCCGTAGCCTTTGATGCGCCCATCGGCGAAGTTGACCCCGAAGAGGGTCAGGTTGTTGTCCATGGTGGTGGAGACGTAATGGGTGGAGGAGAGCCACTGGGCGTCGATGAAGCGTTCGCCCTGGCGGGAGTCGCCGTAGCGGAAGTCGAAACAGGCGGTATCGATGAAGGGCACGGCGTTGGCGGGCAGGCTCATCATGCCGGCTTGCCCGGGTTCGAAGCCGGTATAGCCGCGAAAGTCGATGAGGGTGTAAAGCTCTTTGATGGTGGGCACGCGCCAATCGCTGTGGCCGCCGGTGCGCAGTTGTTTCGCCTGGGTTTCCGCCTCTTCGGGATTGACTTTCCGGGCGTCCACTCCTTTGGTCCACATCAATCCGGTGGCGTTGTCGGAAACCGTGCCGTTGCCGTTGTCCCGGCAGGAGGGGGTGATGCCGTCGTATTGGGCGTCCTGGCCGAAAAAGGCTTCTCCGGGGCGGGGGCAGGGGGTTTCTCCCCGGGTGTCGTAGCAGCGTCCCTGCCCCGTGTCGACCAGACCGGCG
>JADGAQ010000258.1 GCA_015231925.1 Magnetococcales bacterium | reverse complement strand
AGATTCTCACCAGCGGCAAGGTGGAGTGGGTCAAGGTCTACGACATCGCCTATCAGCGCCACCAGAAGGAAGGCAAGCCGCCTTCACTGCGGGTGGAATATCTGTGCGGCTTCAACTGGCACCGGGAGTGGGTTTGTTTTGAACACACAGGGTTCCCGCGCCAAAAGGCAGTCTCCTGGTGGCTGCGCCGGGCGCCGGACGGGATGCGGGTGCCGGACAGCGTTGCAGCGGCCATCCCTCTGCTTGATCACCTGCGCATTCCGACCGAGATCGCCATTCGTCAGGGGGAGCGTTTCGTGGAGGTGATGGGATTCCGGTTTGATGAGGAGGTGCGCCATGGTTGACCCGACCGAACGCGAACGGGCGGCCATGCGGGCCGCCGCACCCGTGGCTGGAGAGTTCATCGAGAGCCTGGGCAAGAGCGACCTGACCCTCTTTTCCGTGGAGGAGTTCATGACCCTGATCCAGGTGATCGTCGGAGGGTATCTGGCGGCCAAGAGGCAGTTCGATCACGACAATTCCTGGGACGATGTCCCGTTTTGAATGTAAGGAGCAAGACGCACATGAACACGACCATCGAAAACAGCCATCCAGTGATCACCATCGGCGATGCGACCGTTCCGGTCATCGAGTACCGGGGCCAACGTGTCGTCACCTTCGCCATGGTGGATCAGGTCCACCAGCGCCCGGAGGGGACGGCAAGAAAACGGTTCAACGACAACAAGGAGCGCTTCGTCGCGGGAGAGGATTTCTTCTCGATAGCTCAGTCCGAAATCCGGACAGACCTATGGGAGTCCTTTGGATTCAGCAAGTTCGCTCCATCGGGAACCCTGCTCACCCAGTCCGGCTACCTGATGCTGGTGAAATCCTTCACCGACGATCTGGCTTGGCAAGCTCAGCGTGAGTTGGTGAACCGCTACTTCCAGACGGTCCCGACATCCGCCGCCCATCAGGTCTACCTGATGGCCAAGGCAATCTGGGAGCAGGAGTTGAGGATGCGTCACCTCGAACAAACCAGCACCGAACAACAGCGGCAGCTCGACGCCCTCGCCAGACGCCAGGACGACCTGGATGGCAATACGGGCTACATGACCGCCTTGGCCTTTTGCCGCCGGGAGAACGTTCCGGCACCTCTGTCGTTGGCACAGCGGTTGGGCCAGCGGGCCAGCGAGATGTGTCGCGAGTTGGAGATTCGCACCGGCAGGGTGCCGGACGAACGCTGGGGCTCGGTGAACAGCTATCCCATCGAGGTGTTGCGCGAGTGCCTTGCCACCCTGAACCGCCAAGCGGCCTGAAAGGAAATACGACCATGAGCGAGAACTTCATGACCCAGTACGGTGACCGCCTGATGGCAGGCGGCTTCCCCTTCCTGCCGATCATGCCCGGCGAGAAGTTCCCCGGGCGGTTTGAACGGAGCAAATGGATGCCCTACCGCGGGTGGACGAAACACGCCTCCCGCGTCACCACGGTCCACGAACTGACCATCTGGAAGCAGTGGCCGGACGCCGGAATCGGTATTCCTTGTGGAATTGTTGCTGGTGTGGATATCGACATTTCCGATGATAAAATTCTTTCCGAGCAAATCCAGGAACTGGCCTTCGCGGTGCTGGGCGCGACGCCTGCCATCCGCATCGGCAGACATCCCAAACGGATGCTGGTCTACCGGACGGATAGCCCGTTCAAGGGGATCAAGGCCCATCCCCTGGAGGTGCTCTGCCAGGGTCAGCAGTTCGTCGCCTATGCCATCCATCCCGGAACCGGACAGCCCTACGACTGGCCGGTCCGGTCGCTGGCCGATCTGACCCTGGCGGACCTGCCGGTTATCAGCGAGGCGCAGGCGCACGCTTTCATCGAACAGGCTCTGGCCATGCTGCCGGAGGGGATGCGGCCCGTCCGGCTGGATCCTGTCCAGCCCGGCATGCCCGAGCAGTCGGAAGCCTGTTCCCCGTTGCAGTCGATCCGTGATCTGGTCGGCACCCCCGAGGCGATCCAGGATGCCCTGCGCCATATCGTCAACGCCGATCTGCCCTACGACGACTGGGTGCGGGTCGGCATGGCCATCAAGGGCGCGTTGGGCGAGGCGGGTGCGCATCTGTTCGCTGACTGGTCGGCCTCGTCCGCCAAAAACGTCCCAGCAGCCACGGAGCGCGCCTGGGCGAGTTTCCACCCGACGGTGATCGGTGCCGGCACCATCTACCATCTGGCGCAAAAGCATGGCTGGCGACCGAACGTCGCCATCACTCTGAACCCGGCCAACAAGCACCCTGGCCCGCACCCGGCGGAAGAGTTGCTGCGCAAGGCCCAGCAGGTGCCAGAACAGACGTCGAAACCGGTACCAATTCTGCCGGGGGACGTCGAGTTCGATCCGTGCGACGTGGAGGGGGTGCTCAAGGAACTGCTGGAGTTCATGTTGGCCACCGCTACCCAGCCGCAACCGATCCTCGCGGTGGGCAATGCCCTCTGCGCTCTGGGGGCGTTGATGGGGCACCGCTTTCGCAGCGAGACCAATCTGCGGACCAATCTCTACATCGTCGGCATCGCCGAGAGCGGTTCCGGCAAGAATCACAGCCGAGAGGTGATCAACCAGGTGTTCCACGATGCTGAACTTTCTGATTTCTTGGGCGGAAATCGAATTGCCTCAGGTGCCGGATTGTTGGCAGCCCTGCATCGGCATCCGCCCATTCTGTTTCAGCAGGATGAGTTTGGCATGTTCCTCCAGGCCGCTGCAGACCGCAAGAAGAGTCCACGCTACCTGACGGAAATTCTCGACCTGATGACCGAGATCCACTCCGCAGCCGGGACGATTTTTCTTGGCCCAGAATACGGTGGCATTAAGGAGACCAAGGACCGCAAGGACATCATCCAACCCTGCCTGTGCATCTACGGCACCACGACGCCGGTGCTGTTCTGGTCTGCCCTGAAAAGCGCCAATGTTGCCGATGGATCCTTGGCCAGATTCGTGATCCTCAGAACCATGGATGATTACCCTGAACGTAATCGCATTAACTTATCGCGCGACACACCGACGTCTCTGATCATGTCGTTGAAGACCCTATCCGAAAGCGGAGGCAGAGGAGGAGGCAAAGGAAGAGGCAACCTGGAGGGAACCACCAACAACGGAACCACTGCCCTGCATCCTTCCGTTGTCCCCATGCTGCCGGAGGCCGCCAGCCTCTTCGATGCATTGAGCGAAACCATCACTGCACAACTGCGTCGCAGTCGGGGGTCGCTCTATTCGCCGATTCTGGCGCGGGTCTGGGAGCATGCTGCCAAGGTGGCCATGATCCGGGCCGTGGCGGCCAACCCCTCATCGCCGGTGATCCGGCGGCAGGATGCCCAGTGGGCCATCGCCATGGTGCGCTACAGCGTCAACACCATGATCCAGGACGTCGAACACCATGTGGCGGACAACCTGATCGAGCAGAACCACAAACGGGTGCTGGAGATCATTCGCGCCGCCGGGCGCAACGGCGTCACCAAGACCGACCTGGGCAACAAGTCCCGATTCCTGACTCGTCGCGAGCGCAACGAAATCCTGGCAGAACTCGAAGATGAAGAGATCATCCGCTCGGGCCAAGTCCTGTCAGGCGGACCAAAACCCATTACGGTTTACACTCTGAGCAACCAGATGCCTCGTCAGTAACTATTTGATATTATACGATATATAGATAAAACTGTTAAATCCGCCAAAATGAATGGGGGTGTCTTATACATAGATATATAGGGGGATCTTTCGCGTGCGTATGCGCGCTCGCTCAGGATCCTCCTAAATAGTATGCAATATATATAGTTTATATATATTTATATTATTAATCAAATAGATGCGATAGAGATAAACCCCCAATTCAGGGCACAGTTGAAGCGGGATTTACCAGGATTCACCACCCACCCACAAGGAGAACCCAAGATGGACATCTGCGAATCATGCCGATTCTTTGACCTTCTTCCGACCGACTCAGACTTGGAGGCAACAGGCTTTTGTCGTCGCCATCCGCCGAAGTTGACTGGGCGCAAGCACACCGAGGCCCTCCCGGAATATTGGTCCCACGCAGCTTGGCCGATCACGTTCGTCAGCGACTGGTGCGGAGAGTGGTGCTCCTCCAGTCCAAAAATCGGAGTCAGTGGCATACTGCAAAGCTGAATGGCACAAGCAACGACCACCTATTGCTTTGAAGATTCGTCATAAAAGACGTCACAAAAAACCTGTATCGCAGAGCGACGGACCCGGGATCGGCCACCCTCTCCATCGCCCTCACCAATTTTACCATGAGGAGTGAGGACGATGACCGTTTCCCAGACCGCGCCGCAGAGCGCATCTCCCCAACCCAGGCCGGAGTGTACCGGCGCAAATTCCATTCTGGCCCTGGACCTCGGCACGAAAACCGGCTGGGCCCTGCGTCAGGCCGACGGCACCATCACCAGCGGTACGGTGGAGTTCCGCCCGGGCCGGTTCGAAGGGGGCGGGATGACCTTCGTGCGATTCAAAAAGTGGTTGGATGAAGCGTTAAGATTTGCCAATCCGCTTTGCGCGGTGTTTTTCGAAGAGGTTCGTTTTCACAACGGGATCGATGCCTCACATACCTACGGCGGATTCCTTGGGCACCTCAGTGCTTGGGGTGAGTACAACGAGATTCCGTATCGCGGCGTGCCGGTCGGCACCATCAAACGACATGCCACGGGCAAAGGTAACGCCAACAAGGAGGAGGTGATCGAGGCGATGCGTCGCAAGGGGCACACGCC
>JADGAQ010000257.1 GCA_015231925.1 Magnetococcales bacterium | reverse complement strand
GTCAACGGATAGAACATTTTCTTTTTTTGATATTTAAAAGATAACATATTGAAAGGCAACTAATTCTAAATATATCCAGGCTTGGTCTCGGGAGTTCTGTATCATGGCGCATCTGGGCGGAGCCTACTGGAACGATACCCTGCTGCGAAACGCCGGTTTCCGCACCCTGGGCGACGGCGTCAAGGTGCATGAGCGCGCCAGTCTTTATCATGTGGAAAACATCTCCCTGGGCCATCAAGTGCGCATCGACGATTTCGTGCTGATCGTGGCCACCGGCTTCCTGATCATGGGGGACCACAGTTACGTGGCCAATTACGGCTATCTGGGGGCCACCGCGGGCATCACCCTGGAAGAGGGGGTCACCCTGGCGCCCGGTGTGAAGATCTTTTCGTCCAGCGACGACTACTCCGGCGGCCATCTCACCAATCCCACCTGGCCCGCCCATCTGACCGGTGGGCAACGCGCCGAAGTGATTCTGCGCCGCCACGTCATCGTCGGCGCGGGCAGCGTGATTCTGCCGGGCTGCGTGCTGGGCGAAGGGGTCTCCGTGGGGGCCCTCTCCCTGGTCAAGGAGTCGCTGGACCCCTGGGGTATCTACGCGGGCATTCCGGCGAAACGCATCGGCGAGCGCCGGCGCGATCTCCTTCAACACCTTGAGGGAGCGCGGCCATGACCACTCCGCTCCAGGGGCAGATCGGGCGCGGCAAACTGAGCGGTTATCCCGAGCGGCTGGAAGCCTGGAGCCGGGGCGAGGTCTCCCGCCCCCTGGCGGTGGAGGTGGCCATCACCCACGGCTGCAACCACAACTGTCGCCATTGCGGCAGCCAGATGTTCACCAGCTTCGATAACCGGCACTTCATGGAGCCGGCCGTCTTTTTGCGGTTTTTGCAGGAGTTCCGTGACCTGGGCGGTGTGGAGTGTTATTTCGCCGGATCCGGGGAACCCCTGCTGCACCCCCATTTTGCCCGCTTCATGCAGCACGGTCACGAGTTGGGCCTCGACATGGCCTTCAGTTCCAACGGCGCGTCTTTGAGCCCGGCCCGCGCCGAGGCCATCCTGCCCTGGGCCGCCTGGATCCGCTTCAGCGTCAACGGCGGCGATGCGGAAACCTATACCCGCATCCATCAGTGCCACGCCGATGAATACCTCCGTCTGCGGGAGAACTTCCGCAACGCCAATGCCTTGCGCAAGGCGCGTGGCCTCGGGGTGCGGCTGGCCCTGCAATGCATCGTCTACGACGAAAACTGGGCCTCGCTGCCCTCCCTGATGGAGCTGGCGCGGGAGATGGAGGCCGACCGGGTGGTGTTGCGCAATCGCATCAATCGGGAAGGGGGGCTCAACCCCGTCCCCGAGGAGGCGTTGGCCCTGATGAAGGCGCTGGAAGCGGCGGAACCCCGGCTGGAGGTGCGCTGGAACAGCTTCTCGGGGGCGGACGAGGCGTGTTGGAGCCGCTGCCACGGCATCCATTTCCGCACCAACCTGGATTATCAGGGCAATCTCTTCTCATGTGCCCGCAACTACTATCGGGAGAGCCGCTTCGGCAACATCCACGAGGCCTCGCTGCACGCTATCTGGCATGGCGACTACCGCCGCGAGCTGTTTGCCGAGGTGGCGCGGGGGGAGGATATCCCGGTGTGCGGCAAATGGTGTCAGGTCTCCTTCGACAACCGGTACATGGAACAGTATCTGCGGCAGCGAGGTGCGCCATGAGCGTGAACGACTATTACGAAGCGGTGCGCCTGCATCGGGAGAAGCGTCTGCTCGAAGCGGAAGCGGCCTGCCGCAAGTTTCTGCTCTTTGCGCCATCGCACCCCGACGGACTCAGCCGGCTGGGCATGATTCTCTTCGATTCGGGACGGGCGGTCGAAGCGGTGGATGCCTTCCGGCGGGTACTGAGCGCCCGTCCCGGCGATGCCCTGGCCTGCAACAGTCTGGGCAATGCGCTGGTGGGGTGTGGCCGCATCGAGGAGGCCGAACGCTCCTTTCGTCTGGCTTTGGAACTCAAACCGGGACTGGCCCAGGCCCGCACCAGTCTGACGCTGATGGCCATACGTCGCCAGGAGTACGAAGAGAGCATCCGGCTGCTGCGGGAAGGGCTGCCTTTTTGGGTGGAGGGGCAGGGGCTGGGCGACGAGGTTCCCCATCTGAAATCGCGGGGTTTCCATCGGCTGGCCTGGGTGCTGGATCGCATCCGCACCCACCGGGCCGGTGCGGCGCAACGGGAGGATCCCCGCATGGACACCCTCTTTCTCGATGGCGCTCTGGCGGGGCAGGAGGCGGCAAAACACTATCGGGTGGCATGTACCCAGTCGGTGGACGGGCAGCAGCTCTGTTATGCCGATACCCGCCCCCCCGGTTCCGAAGCGGAGTGGCCGGAAAATCTGCTCTTTGTGCCGGTGGAGCACTATTTCGAATTTTTCATGAAGACCCGCTTGCGCTGGCCCCAGTTGATTGCCTTCGACGAGGGGGATGCCGTCTCCTGGCGACGGGCCGGTCTGGCGGCGCTGAGTCTGGATGTGTTGCAACTGCTGCGGCTGATCCGTTTCCACCACCGTGTTGCGGAGGTGGCCGCCGTGCAACCCGACTGGAGGGCGGACCAACCCGTTCGCGTCTTCCTGGCCAGCAGCCGGGAGACCACGGTGATGCAGCACTGCTCCCACGATCTGGCGGAAGCGTTTCGCCGTCTGGGTTGCGAGGTGAAGTTTCTCATCGAGGCCGATGATCGGGAGCGTTTCGGCGAGGGCTTGGTCTTTCTGGAGGAGTATGAAGCCTTCCGACCCCATTTGACGGTCAACATCAACTGGGCCAACAACGGGTATTTGCATCCGTCGGTTTTCAACGTGATCTGGTGGCAGGATCCCATGCCCGCCTTCACCGAGGGCAAACCGATGATGCTTCGGGATCGGGATCTGGTGCTGTCGGCCTACCGGGAATACGATCATCTGCTGCAACGCTGCGGGGTGAAAGAGGTGGGGCGTCAGGAGTTTTGCGTCGATACCCGGCTCTTTTCCGGAGGGCTGCCGTGGGAGGAGCGGCGCAAGGTAGTCTTCGTGGGCTCGTCCCACATCGACAACCTCAAACGCGCCAAGGGCAAGGATGAGGTGGTGGGCTATCTGAGACAGCGGTTTCTCTCGGGGAATCTGTTATCGCGGCAGGAGTTGGCGGATCTGGCGCAACGCTCCGGACTCGTTCTGGAGACGGAGGTCGATTTTCTCTACAGCTACGTGGTGCGGGATACCTGTGTGGAGTGGCTCTGCAGTCTGGCGGGGCGCATTCCCTGGGAGATCGAGGTTTACGGGCGTTTTTGGGATCGCAATCCCATCGTGGCGCCATTTTTCAAGGGGGAGATCCGTCACGGGGCCGATTTGGCGGCATTGTACGGCCAGGCGCGCTACGGCCTCAACGCCCATCAGGCGACGATCCTGTCGCAGCGACTGGTGGAGATGGCCGCCTGCGGCTGCGTGCCGCTGCTCAACGACGACCGTGCCAACGCCGAACCGCCCCATTGGGAGGAACACTGCCTCTTCTTCCGCAATGCCGGGGAGCTGCTGCAGCGCCTGAAAACCCGCCCGCCGGGCGATCCCCGCGACATCGCCCAGGCCTACTCCTACGAAACCCTGGCCAAACGGATACTGAAGTGGATGGGGGAGGTGCGGGGGAGAGAGCTTGTTTGACAGGCAGACTTCATCTTTTATCTTTTGACTTTCAATATGTTATCTTTTAGAAAGTAAAAAAATGTTCTGTCCTTTTGTTTATTATTTATCATTATTTTGGCGTATTCAAGTCTATTTATAATTTGTTCTCCATGAAAAGATTTTGACCTTGTTCGAAAGGGCGGCGCTAAGAACAGAACTCCTGATCCGGAACAGGTCGATGAGGAGAATCCGCAGTGGACCGACGAGGATTTCCGTCGGGCGCGGCCCGCCGGGGAGGTGCTTTTCGAAATTTTTCCCCGGCAGGTGGCGGAGGAGATGGTGCGTCCCAAGCGGGGCAGACCCCGCAAGGAGGATCCCAAACAATCCATCAATATCCGGCTCTCCCCGGATGTTGTCGCCTTTTTCCGCGCTTCGGGGAGAGGATGGCAGAGCCGTATCGACGAGGTGTTGCGCGAGTGGGTGTCGCAACGTGGCCGGTAGATGTCCCGTTAATGCGTCACCGACGGATCACCTGGAACGAAGGTGACCTCCCCGTTGGTGACCAGCGTGCGGAAGCGGAAATAGTGGGTCATATTGTCCCCGAGCCTGCTCATGGCCACCATGCCGATTCGCCGGGTGGTGAAATAGAAAAAGACCAACATTTGACCGGTAACCGGACAGGTGCCGTGGTGAAAGGACTTGTCCTCACGGAATTCCATGATCATGCATTGGTTGGTGTTGGCGGTTAAATTGAAATATTCCTTCAACGCCTTCTTGATGATGACCTGAACCATCTTGTTGCGGGTGGAGGAGGAGCCGGACATGAAGTCTCTGTTCAGGGCGATTTCGTCCATGAAATAACGAAAAGGATCTCTCAGATCGCTGGAAGTTTCAACGAGATGAAGCAAGTGGGCCAGTTTTTCGCTATAAGAGGGCATGGTTCGCTTGTTCCTGATGAAAAATGTGGTTTCTTTTGACTTCCAATATTTATCTATCAAGTGAGGGAGTTGCAAAACTCCCGCAACGGAACCGGGATAAATTTAATATTTTTTTACGTTTAATATTTAATCCTTTAAATATTGTATCTGTTCGGATATACGGGGGTTTGGGGGGGATTATCCCCCCCAA
>JADGAQ010000256.1 GCA_015231925.1 Magnetococcales bacterium | reverse complement strand
TTCGGGGTCACTCCGGGGTCACATGGTTCCTTTCGGGTCACAGCCGGGTCACAAGAAATACCACCCATTGGACAGGGACAATCAACCGTCTTGAGACAGGGAATCAGCGACCGGGCCACCTCGACCAAGACACTCTCATCCGGGAGGACATCGTGAAGCGTGGGCCAGTCCCAGTGGAAGCCTGGACCGGGGCTTTTCATCACCCCTCCTCCTGCCCCTCCGGAACCGTCTCCAGGCGGTCCCTTATCTCTGGCGGCAGGATCTCCCCCGGATCCCTGTTTCGCCCGTCGTACCCGTCACGATGGCACGGGCACTCGGAGAAGAGTACCCCAAAACCACCCCCCATCGGCTGTACCTGGCAGGCGGTCAGTGTCCATACCTCTCCACCGTGCCAGACCGGATAGCCCATGCCACGGTCAACCCGGTCCGCAATGTCGCACGCCTCTTCTTCCGTGGAACAACGGATCATCATACAATACCCCACTTTCCTTCCAAATAGGTTTTGATTTGCACTATTTCACCTGCAGTTGGATTGTCAACATGCAGAACATCACCTATCAGCATGCTGTAGGTTCCGGCAACGCTGGTGCCGTACATGGAGGTGCGTTGCAGGGTGCCGATGGTCAAGGTGCCCACGGTAACGGTCTCATCAACCGTCAACGTGCTTGCGTTGGTTCCCGTATTGGCATGTCCGGCAACATAGTGTTTGCCGGATCCGGCTGCAACCACCCCGGACAGCACATTCGTTGTTCGCCGAAAGGTAAACACGTTCGACGATGTGTTATACATGAAATACCCGTTCGCCCCGGAATTGGCGATATGGGCATTGATGGTTGCGGACTCCGACACCACATCCACCACCGAAGCCACGAAGGCACCCTCCGCGCCGAAATTCAGCGTACCCGCAATCGTGTCCAGAGTGCGCGTACCTGTCGACGCAACACATCTCAGGCCGTTCATTGTTGATGACAACGGCTGTGTGGACGCATTGGCATTCGAGGCATGATGTCCGTTGCCGGAGAGGTCCGGAATCGCCGCGAAATTGCCACCGTTCATGGTACACGAGGCATCACTCGGGTCGTGCCAGGCAAGGAGTTTCGCTCCCAGGGACAGTGGCGTCCACGCCGGAGCCGCCGTCCCGGTCGGCTCACAGACCCCGCCAAGCGACACCCCGTCAATAATGCCGCCCGTCATGCCGCCCGTAATCATCAGTAGATCACCTCAAGGACCGCATTCTGCGTTGTCGCCGTGGCTCGCAAGGCCGTGATTTGCCCCTGGATAAAGTCCGCCTTGGACGCGCTGACGCTTCCGTGGTCCCAGGAGACCCAGTTGGCGGTTCCGGCGGCAACCTTGCTGGGCAGGGAGGTGGTGAATTGCACCACCGCAGTGCCTCCGGAAACGGGGTGGATGGCCACCGTCGGGTGTGCCCCCTCCGGGATCCGATAGACGGACGAGGTTCCGCCGGCAGTGACGGTCTCCTCCTGCACATGTTTGGGGCTGCTCTCGTTGCGCCGGAGAAAGAGTTCCTCTTTGGTGATGGTCATGTTTTCGCCTCTTCGTCAGTGTTGCAGATAGGTTTCCCGCCACCAGTCATTGGCCCGGCGCAGGATCTCTTTTTCTCTTGGGGTCAGGGTGCGGGTGAAGGCCATTCGATCCTTCAGGGCAATACCCCCCAGGGGATTAGCCCGCATGATCGACTGGTGCATATCCTCCGGGGTCACCCCCAAACGACGCATCGCCTCCCGCGCCTGCTGTTCCGCTTTGACATCACCGTACCGCTTGGCCCGTTTGAAGTCGTGCAGGGCGTTGGCGCGGGGGCTGGTGATGGTCGATACCCCGTCGATGCCCCGTTCCCGTTCGTTCCACTTGGCAGCCAGGCTTTTGATGGTGTTGTAGGAGACTTCGCCAGGGTCGCGTTTGGAAACGACCGTCTCCGCGAGAGACCGGCCATACCCCCTGGAAGGCTTGCCGAAGAGAAAGTCGTATTCGTTCTCCAGGGAGAAGAGTCGGAGGATATGTCGGCCTTCATCCTGGATTGGGCGAGGGTTGAAGATATCGGGCCAGAAGGACATTCCCGCTGCCAGTTCGAAAGGCAGCTTGATCACGGGGGTGATGCCGGAGGCCATTTTGTTGAAGGGCGCTTTTGCCACAGCCTTCATGACATCCGCCATGGAGGCCCGCCCCTTCTGGATCTCCGAGAAGGCCGCCACAGCATCCCCGAAGCCGAACCAGCCCGTGAAGTCCGAAAGCGACCCCTGAAACCGCAATAGTCGAATCTGGCCGGTAGCGTCTTTTCCCAGGTTGAGATGCAGTTGAGTCCGGTCCATGATGTCGAGTTCGTCTTCGTCGTCCCCGTGGAACAGGTTGTTGAACAGCGAGACCAGGCCGTAAAGAAGGGCCATGCGAATGGCAAGACGAGCGGTGATGCCGACACCGACTACTGTGCCCACTCTGGCCCTGCTGCCCCAGCCCTGCCCCCAGGAATTGGCAATCAACCGGGCATACCGCTTGGTATTGATCTCCATCCAGGAGTAGAAGGGAATGACCTTGTTGCGAATCTCCTGCCCGTAGGCGCTGACGGCGCCATAGTCTCCCAGGAGACTCCGGGCCAGAAGGGCGGCCTTGTCCAGAGTGTCGGTCAGGCCGTCCACCATTTCCGGACTCGCCGCACCATAGCCGATTGAGGTCATCGGCTCATTTGCCTCCATCCGGTCCGCGTAGTCCAGATAGGCCGCGTATCGCAGCCAGTTCTCCCGGAAGGTGGTGTAATCCTTGAGAGTGCGCCAGACCTTCATGACGCCACGAATACTCATCTTTCCGGGGTTGCGCCAGTCAACCGGGTCGGTCAGGTGTTGGAACTGCCCCAGCAGGTTGATATCCGGAATCTCCTGGACCGACAGCCCACCATCGAAGACACCGCGTGCCACGGCCTCCTTGTAGCGGGCGGTGGGCTCGCCGCCCTTCATGACCCGGTAAAGTTCCCGGATGGCTTGTGGCAACCGCTTCAGCGCTCTCGGGTTGCCCGCGATGACGGCATCCAGGTCGCCGGAAAGGTTGTTGATATTGTACTTGATCACCCGCCTTGGGTTGATCAGCACCCACTGTTTCCACATGGTCAGCGGGGTCGCAAGAACATGATCGAACCAGCCCTCGTTTCGAGCTTTGGTCATGGCATCCAGCGTGATGGCCAGTTCCTGCGGAATGACCATCTGATACTTCGGCATTCCAACAGCCAGCACCTTGCGCATGTTAGCCATCACCTCCATCACGGTGTCACGTGACACGCCGGGGATGTTCTCCGCAATGGACTCATCCTCCAGCATGGTATTGATGGCATGCTCCGGCAGGGTGAGGGCAACAAAGAAATGACGCCCCTTCTCCGGCTGCCACTCCACATAGCCTTCCGGCAGGTGCTTCGAGAAGTACCCCATCCCTGCGGCAGTGCGCAGATAGGCGTTGGCTTCCTTCTCGTCGACAACCTTGCCCTCTTTGATCAACTGTTTGATGATCTTCGCCTTGACGGCCTCCCGCTGGTCGTACACCCCCTGGATCTTCTCGATGGCCTCGACCATTTTGAGGTCGATCATGGCTTGGTGCAGCCATTCGAACTCGGCTTCCAGATAGTTGGTGTTGATGTCCTTTTCGGTCCCCTCCCGGTGTCGGGCGTATCCGGGTTTCGGCGTTTTCACGGAGGACGTTCCCTGGGCGCGCTGTCGGGCCTTGGCGTAGTCCAGCACCTGGTGCCGGAAATAGCTGGGGTTGCGGATCGACTCGGCGGAAAGAATTCCGGCATCCACCAGCTTGTCGGTTATCTGCCGGATGAAGACCTTGCGCTGTCTGGCCTTCTGGATGAGATGCGGGTGTTGCTTGATGACCCTGTTGACTTCGACGGCATCCTTGGGAAAGGACTCACGGGTCCAGCCGTTGGGAAGCGGGAGTTTGTTCTCGAAATCGTACATCAGATCCTGAACAAGGATATAGCGGGTAAACAGGTCGTATTCCGGGTTCGACATGCCGTCGGTGATCTTGGTGAGAACCCGCACCGCTTCTTCCTTGGCCGCTTGGGGGGCGGCCTCCAGTTGGCGCAACCACTCGATGGCCCGCGCATTCTCGCGGGTGTTGGCCAACTCCTGATAGTGACGGCTCATGCCGTGCCCAACCTGGCGTAGCCAATCATTCACCCGCTCCAAAACCGTGCGGGTATCCCTCAAACCGGCCAGCCCCCGTTGATATCCGGCCTCGGCGTCCCTGTCGAAGGTGACCAGGGGCCGGGATCCGTCTGGCAGTATCGCCGGACGCACGTCACGATTATTGTTGCCTTCCTCCGGGGAGGTGATATCCTGTTGCTGGGCTCTGCCTTGGTTTACAGCACCATTCTGGTGGCCCTGGACTACGAATTCCGGGATACTGCCTGCGATGTGTTCTGACCCTGGCAGGGCCTTTTCTTTCTTGAAGCTGTGATCGTAGTACTTGTGTCCATCGGTGCGCTCCTTGGCAACAATGACCACATCAAACGAGCGCTCCCCTATTTGCAATCCAACCTCATATTTATGAACCGCAAGCGTATTAACATCATTATCCTTGTCGGTCTCGGTAGCCGTTTTCCGCGCTTCCCTTAAAAGTTCGGGGAGCGCAACCACAGACCTGACCAAGTCTTCCGAAGATTTTGCCAGGGCATGTTTCACCCCCGCCACTGTCACCTCGATCCGGTCCCCGCTATCCCGGTTCACGAAGGTTTTGCCCACGAAGTTTCGGTTGGCGAATGACCGTGCCTTCAGGCGGAACTCCGGCATGGTGGTGAT
>JADGAQ010000255.1 GCA_015231925.1 Magnetococcales bacterium | reverse complement strand
CTCAATCACAGCTTGGCCGTGGATAATTAATGCTCTATTGATTTAGAATTGGAATGAGAGGTCACCCAGGGGCGTCAAGGGGCCAAATCAGGACTCGTCAGAATGAACGGCTCCATTTGGAAAAACTGAGGCAGCGCGGCGCAAAGGATTATTTTTGGCGGGCATGGTAAGCGAAAGATGATAAAGTTACAATAAAGATCCGGGTCAAGTGGGTGCAGAATAATCAGACCTCAGTGCCCCGCCATATCGCCATCCAATAACTCCAGAGCCTGAGCGACCTGCTCATCCAGTCGCTCCAATAATTCCGCCACATCCTCCCAATCCCCCGCCTCGGCACTGCTCTTGAGACGAATCGCCTGGTTATTGATCCGCTTTGCACCAACCCCGATGGCCAACACCGCCAACTTGGCAACCCCCTGTACCAGATGCGTGCCATTCCGGCATTCCAGGGCATGGCGCAATCCTTTCACAAGCTCGCCGATCTCCCCCCGGAAGGCCCCCCTGGATAACGCCAAGGTCTCCCGGTCAACGTCGAGCGGATCCAGACTCACCTTTTTGACCGGAACGATCCGGGGCTTGAGAAACGGTTCGATGGTTTGAATCAACTCAATCGGGCGATACGGTTTGCGCAAATAGCCGTTCATGCCGATGCCTTTGCAGCGCCCCTCCTCCGACGCCATGGCACAGGCCGTCACGGCAACGATCGGCACCCGGGGATCCGGGATCTCCCCCGGAGCCGCCTCCCGAATGCGCAAGGTGGTCTCGAACCCATCCATGGTGGGCATCTGCAAATCCATCAACAGCAGGTCAAAAGGCTGCTTTCCCTCGCGCAGAATCTGCAACGCCTCGCCACCGTGGTTGGCCAGGGTGACAAAGTGACCCGCCTGTTGCAGAATCGAAGTCGCCAGCCGCTGATTGGTCTCCAGATCGTCGATCAGCAGTATCTGCAAAGGCATCTTATCTGGCCGTGGTTTAATGGAGAAATTGACTTTTTGTTTTTCGTCGCGGCCTTTGCGACCCAGTACCTGGTTGATGGCGTTGAGTAGCTGGAAACGCCGCACGGGTTTCTTCAGCGGCAGGGACTCTTTCAACCAGGTGGCGCCGGTCACGGTGGAGAGGCTCATGTTGCTGGGCAGCAGCACGATGGGCACGCCCCGGAAGGCGCTGCCGGATTCGAAAATCTCCAAACGGGGAGGATCTTCCCGCAGCAACGTCTCGTCGAGCAACAGGGCATCGTAGGGTTTCCGTGCTGCTTGCGCTGCCTTGAGCCGCGACAGCAAGGCCACGGTATCCGCCGCCTGCTCGCTTGTGCCTCCAAACCCGGCTACCGTCCTGGCGATGATGCATCGGGCGAGCGGATAGCCGCCGACGATCAAAACCCGCACCCCCAGCAGAGGCGCCACCGGTTTGTTGCCTTGCTGTCTCTCCTCCTCTTTGTCGGAGGTCGAACGGCAGTTGTCTTCCCGTTGGCTGATGCCAAAACTGATGGTGAAGTGGAAGGTGCTTCCCTCTCCGAGAGTGCTTTCCACCCACACCTCTCCGCCCATCATGTGTACCAGATGTTTGCTGATGCCCAACCCCAAACCGGTTCCACCGAACTTGCGCGAGGTGGAATCATCGACCTGGGTGAAATCCTGAAAGATAATCTCTTTTTTGTCTTCCGGAATGCCTATCCCCGTATCGGCCACCGACAGGTGCAAGACCAGATCGTCCTCCGATGCCTTCGTCTTTTCGACCCGAACCGCGATAAACCCGTCGGCAGTGAACTTGATGGCGTTGTTGATCAGGTTGATCATGATCTGTTTCAAGCGCAACGGGTCGCCGATCAGGGTGTCGGGCAGGTCCCAGTCCACGTCGCAAAACAGCTCCAGCGCTTTTTGGTGGGCCTTGACGGCCATTATTTCGCAAACGTCCTCGATGCGGCCGCACAGATCGAACGGAATGGTTTCCAGCACCATGTGACCGGCTTCGATTTTGGAGATGTCGAGGATGTCGTTGATCAGATCCAGCAGGGAGAGCCCGGCGTTCATCACCGTGTTCAGGTAGCTGCGTTCCTCCTCTCGCGGCAGGGAGGTGGTCAGCACCAGATCGGTCATGCCGATAATGGCGTTCATCGGACTTCTGATTTCGTGACTCATATTGGCCAGAAAGGCGCTTTTGGCCTTGCTGGCCATTTCCGCCACGTTCACGGTATCCTGGAGTGACTTGAGAAGGTGTTTTTCGGCGGTGATGTCGTTCAGAAACACCGTGATGCGGATTTCGTCCCGCCAGAGGGCGGTCACCAGTCCCATGTCGACAAACACCTGTCGGCTATCGGCCCCGATGCAGGCGCAATGCAGCCGCCGTTGGACGACAGGGATTCCCTCGTGATCCGTCGGGCTTTCCCCCTGGATGACGGAAGAGATTACCGGCTGCAGATTCAGTTGGGAAAGCAGTGAGCCGGCGACGACTTCCTGCCACGCTTGGGCTGTATAACCAAACATCTTTCGTGCCGCGGCGTTGGCCTTGACGATCCGGCCCGAGGCGTCGATGACCAGGATACCCGCCAGGGCATTATCCAGGATGGTTTCCAGGTATCGTTCACTGCCGGCGATCAATTCCTTGCCGTATTCACACTCCAGCACCCCGGCCAGAATGGCGCCGACCGTTCGCACGAAGTCGATCGATTCCCGGTGTGAATCGGGCTGGCCGTCGAAAATCAGATAGATCATTCCGAAGTTCGTGTTCTCCCGGTCGATACCCGTCCGGAAATGGCCCGGAGGCAAGGTCGATGAGCCATTCGCCGCCAGGGCATGGGGGTTGGCGGCCATCTGACGGCACGCTTCGATCTGGGCGGAATCCATTCCGATGGAGAAGTCGTGGCCCTGCGGATTGCCGTTGCGTCCTTTCAGCGACGGAATGAAAAGGCCGCATCCCCGGCAGGCGGGCGTACCGATCACCTCGACGATCTTGTGCAGCATCCCTTCGAGTTTCTCCTGCCAGGAGGCATGGCTTGTGGCCAGGCGATGGATCTCGACGATACCTCCCTGATGGATCAACTGTTTCTTGATTTGGGCGTGCAGGCGGTGACTTTTGATGGCGAGTGTCGCCTGGGAGGCCAGGGACTCCGTCAGGCTTTCATCTTCTTTGGAGAAGGCGGCCACCTCTCCGGAGGTTTCATCCAGGGCATTGATCAATTGGATGGCGCCGACGGGTTCTTCTCCCTGAATCATCAAAGGTACCGTCAGACAGGATCGGGTTCGGTAGCCATTTTTGCGGTCAAATTGGCGGGTCTTCGAAAAATCATAATCAATGGCGGAGTAGGCGTCTTCGATGCTGATTATTTGTTTTTTCAAGACGCAGGAAGAGACGATCGAGCGATAATCCGCAGTGCCGTCGCTGTGATACAGCGAGATCAGGGGAAAGGTACACGCCACCCCGGCGGTCCCCCCGAGGCAGATGCCGAGGGAGTCGGTGCGCACGATTTCGAATTTTAGAAACTCTTTTTCGACAACCAGATACAACGTTCCCGCGTCGGAGCGAGTCAGCTCTTTGGCATAGGTCAGAATCAGCTCCAGAAGTTGATTCAGTTCCATGGGGGAGGACAAGGCGACCCCGATTTGATTTAACTTATATAATCTATCTTTAAGGCCGGCCATCATGCTCTCCTTATGTCAGCTTTTATAATTTATCCGGGTAAACCCCCGACTCTGCCGGGGTGACATCAGCCGTTTGACTATTCAGGGAGTCGAAGATCCTCGTGTACCCGCAGGCCGACTCCATCGATGCTACCTTTGCAGCGGCGCGACCAAGAATGGCCAAGACTGTTGCCCGATGCCCTCCGTTGCGACCGGCGACGTGGCAGGCAGGGTTCTTGACCCTCTCCGGGCCTGATCCATGCGCCGGAAATGGTGGTTCGCACCGGCCGGGCAGCCAACGAAAGCGCCACTTTTTCCGGGCGCGAGGTGCTAAAGACGGCGCAGTCCCGATCGAAGCCATTCTGGATGGCAGGCGACCAACAGGCTTGACCATGAGGGAGATGCGGGACCAAATCCCGGTCCCCAGGGAGGAGTCGCGGGGCGAATTTGGCTTCCCGGAGCCGATTTCGGCCTGAAAAGTTCGACAACGTTACGCTTGGAGCAAAAAATGCCAATGAAATCTGTGGTGGCGTTAACTCCACCCACTGGCAGTTGGTGGCGTTGCAAGGGAGAAGTGGGGCGAAGAGAGAGGGAAAAGGCCCGACAACAACCCGGAACGGGTCGAAACAAAGGCATCATCCGGAGATCGGGGTGGCGCTACCCATTGGAAATATTGGGGAAGTCTGTAGGGCGTGTTGACATTCACCATCTTTTGGTCCCTGGCCGCGTTGCAATCCGGTTCGGAATGCTCATGTAGGCGAGCTACACTCCGCTTCCTCACCGTCTTGCGCCTTGCCAGGAACCAAAATCTGGCAAATGTCAACACGCCCTAGGGTGAGCAGCCGCTTCGGAGTGAATCGTCATTTAGAGGAGCCGTTATAACAAACAACTGGCGGAGGAGTCCGGGATCTGCTGTCCTTCTGGGGAAGGGAAGGCCGCATCAGCCCACGTTTTCCCATACTCAGGCTTGCCTCAAACGGGAGATGAAAAATTCCTGCCTGGACGAATGGGTAATTCCCTTTCTGTTTCATTTGTGCATTATTGCAGGGGTCTGGGGACCATCATGGTTCCCAGCGGGGGTTTGGGGACGGAGTCCCCAAGGTGTTGTCTTTGACTTAATTTTGTTCTTTCATTCCTCTGGAAGGGGAGTCTTCCAGGGGAATGAAAGAACAAGAGAAAACCAAAAACAGAACCTTGGAGGCTCC
>JADGAQ010000254.1 GCA_015231925.1 Magnetococcales bacterium | reverse complement strand
ATCGCCCCCGGACCCCCGTATTAATGAACGAATGAAACAGAAATGGAATAACATCCAACTCCATGATGTCCCGTTTGGCCGCCGGTTCGTTGGCTTGCGTCGCCCGGGCTTCCTTGAAAGCCCCGGCGTGAGACCCGGGAATACCGGCATCCTTGAGACGGCGCACCACCCGGGGGGTGTCAAAGGTAATGGCGGTCATGGTCATCGCCTCCCGCCGGGAGGCTATCCCAGGACATCCGGAGATTTCCACCTGAATTCGAACCTGGCCAGGGGAATCACCCCCCCGGGGAAGGGGAATCCGGCGAAAAGGCCATTTGAATCGACTCCACATGCCGCACTTTACCGGCGATTTCCCGCCGCAAGGCGGTTTTGATCTCCTGGGCCTCCCGGATCGAACACTCTCCCGGAAGACAAAGTTCCATATCGATTTCGTAGGAGCCGCCCATGCGGCGGCCCCTCAGTCGTTTCACCCCGGAAATCCGCGCATCGGCTTCGCACAAAGCCCGCACCTGGGCCTGGATGTCGGGGGGCAATCCCATGTCCAACAGGCTATGCACCGCGTCCCGCACGATTTCGCCCCCGAGTTTCATCACCAAAAGGGCCACCACCAGAGCCATGATGCGATCTGCCGTGAGGAAATCGAAGTGGGTCAACACCGCACCGATCAGCACCATGATGGATGACCAGGAGTCAACCCGGTTGTCCATGGCGGCGGCGCGAATGGCGGGATTGTTGTTGTGGTCGGCGGTACAGCTCATGATGCGGTACATCAGCCAGGAGGAGGTGGCCAGCAGAATCGCGGAAAAGACCGCCACGCCACCGGCGCGCTGCAGTTTTCCGGACTGAATGTCCTGCATGTTGTGCAGAAAGAAGAAGATGGCCCCGCAAAACAGCAGCACCCCGATGAACAGGGCCGAGAGAAACTGCAGGCGACCGTAGCCGTAGGGAAAGCGGGGGGTCGGCGCCTTGTGGGAGGCCAGAATGGCCATCCAGTTGACGCCTTTGGAGAGGATGTCCCCACCCGTGAGCAGGGCCATGGCGTGCAGACCGGCGCTGCCGGTCATCAGGCCCATGAGCATGCTGAAGACGGTCTCCCCCAGGGTGACGAAGAAATCGAGGCGCGCCGCCTGATTGGCGCATTGCCGGCAACGGGCGGCGTCGGTGAACCGCTCTTCCCGAATGGGAATGACGCTCATGGGGCAGGAACGGGTCGACTCGGCATTCAAGGTGGTGGCTATCCCGTGCGGGGTTGGCAGGTCATTCCGCTCATGGTAGCAGGAATTGTCTTCGAAGCAAATGGAGGTCCGGTGGGAATGGCCCTTCCCACCCACCAGGCACCCTCATCATCGCGGCAACGCCCCGATCCATCCCTTTCTGACGGTTATCACCATGAACACACAACCTCCGGTGATGCGGTGAAGGGATCCATTCACCCCAGGTTACCGCGAGATCCCCACGGTTAAGCCTTATCGCCGCGATTGACCGCATTGCGGCGCACCTGTCGGTCAGCATGGCCGCCTCTCCCCTCCCGGCGATTCCGGTCCGACTTCAGAAAAACCTCCTGGCGAACTCGTCCGCCGGAAGAGGGCGACCGAAGAAATACCCTTGTACCTCGATACAGCCCTTTTCCCGAAGAAATTCGACCTGCTCGGCCGTTTCCGCCCCTTCGGCGACGACATGCTTGCCGAGATTGTGCGCCAGGGAAATAATCGCCGTCACGATGGCGGCATCGTGGCTGTCCGCCGTCAACTCCCTCACGAAAGACTGGTCTATCTTGAGGGTATCGATGGGAAAGCGTCTCAGATAATTCATCGAGGAATATCCTGTTCCAAAATCATCCAAACTCAGATGCAACCCTATCTTTTTGAGCCTGGCCATGACCTCCGCCGACGCCTCGATATTCTCCATGACGGACCCTTCCGTGATCTCGATTTCCAGGAATTCCGGTCCGATCCGGGCTTCGGCCAAGGCGCGCTGTATGGTCTCAACGATCGCCTTCTCCCGGAACTGTCTGGGAGAGAGGTTGACCGCGATCCGAAGACCCGGATAGCCCTGATCAAGCCAGCTTCTCACCTGACGGCCGGCGGTTTCCAGAACCCATTGCCCGATGGGCACGATCAGGCCGGACTCTTCCGCGACCGGAATGAATTCCGCCGGGGAGACCAGCCCCCGCCGGGGATGATGCCAGCGCAGAAGGGCCTCCGCGCCCATGATTTCGTTGAGCTGCAGATCCCATTTGGGTTGATAGTGAAGCCTCAGTTGCCCCGCTTCGACAGCCAGGCGCAATTCCATTTCGAGGGTGAGGCGCCGGACCACGGCTTCTTCCATCTCCGGCGAGAAGAAACCGATTTCCTCATGATGCGACAACTTCGCGCGATTCAAGGCGATACTGGCTTTCTGGATCAACAGATCCGGCTCGCGGCTGTCGTCCGGCGTCAGTGCCACCCCGAACCGGGCATGGAGATGAATCGTCTTCCCCTCGACCTGGAAGGGGACCGACAGAGCCAGACGCAATTTCCCGATGGCGAGGGAAACAAATTCGATCCGGGAGATGGTGTTGAAGAGTATGGCAAATTCATCGCTTCCCCACCGGCAGACGGTATCGCCCTCGCGGATGGTCTCCTCAAGACGGGTGGCGACCTCCTGCAACAACCGATCCCCGACGAGATGGCCGAGGCTGTCGTTGATGCCTTTGAACATCTCGATATCGAGAAAAACCACGGCCGCTTTGGTTCTCAGGCGCACGGCCTGCAGGATGGCCTGTTGCAGACGGTCCCGAAAGAGATTGCGGTTGGGAAGTCGCGTCAGCCCGTCATGGGAGATATTGAACTTCAGCTTCTCCTCGGTTTGCTTGACATCCGACTGATCGGTATAGAGACCGATATAATGCACCGCCTGGCCGAGGGGATTGCGCAACACCTCGATGTTGAGCAGCACGGGCACCAGTTCACCGCTCTTGCGGCGATTCCAGATCTCGCCGCGCCAGTGATCATCCCGGGACAGATTCTGGTTCATGTCCTGATACCATGCCGAGTCATGGCGGCTCGAACGCAAAATACCCGGTCTCTTGCCTTCGACCTCTTCGGGGCTGTAACCGAAGATGGCGGTGAAGGCCGGATTGACCGAGATGATGACGCGGTTGGCGTCGGTGATCAGGGCGCCTTCGGTGGAATGCCGGAACACGCATGAAAGCAGTTCGAGGCGGGAAGAGACCGCGTCCATGGCGTCGCCGAAGGTCCGAATGGCGATGCGCAGTTGCAGCTCCGTTTCCTTGCGCGAGGTGATATCGACATTGGCGCCGACATAACCGGAAACAGCGCCCTGTTCATCCCGTATGGGATTGACGGTGGCGTGAACCCAGGTGACGGTATCGTTCCGCCGGTCGAGGAAACGGAATTCCTGGCTTTTCCAACCTTCGGAGGCGCCAGGGTCGTTCCAGAAGGCCATGACCCGTTCGAGGTCGTCGGGATGCACACCCTGTCTCCAGCCATCCCCCAGCGACTCTTCCCGCGAGAGCCCCGCGTGGCGTTCCCATTCGGGGTTGGTATAGACGTAACGACCCTCCCGGTCCGTCAGGTAGATCCCCACGGTGGACATTTCCGCCATGGAACGGAAACGTTCCTCGCTCCTTTCCAGAGCCTTCACGGCCTGTTCCCGTTCCCGGGCTTCACCCAGCACCTGGAGACCGACGGAAACGTGATCCGCCAAGTTGGCAAGCAGGTGCTGCTCCTCTGCGTCGAAGGCATCTTTCTCGACGGAATAGATGTTCAGTGCGCCGAACATCTTCCCGGAAGAGCGCAACGGCAAGGCGATGGAGGAAGCGTATCCCCTGCGCAGGGCCTGATCGCGCCAGGGCGTGAAGGCGGGATCCCCGGCGATGTCGCGCATGATGGCCGGACGCCCCTCGCGAATGCACCTCCCGGTGGGGCCCTGACCATGTTCGTCGTCGCTCCAGGTTATGGCGATCCCGTTCAGGTAGTCCTCCTCGAAGCCGGCCTGAGCCACGGGACGGACATTGCGCGCCGCATCCTCGCAGGCCCTGCCCACCCAGGCGAGCCGGTACCGTCCCACATCCACCAGCAACCGGCACACCCTGGACAGAAAATCCTCCTCACCGCCCCCGCACAGCAATCCGGTACCGCAATAGCCCAGAACCTGCAGGGCCCGGTTGGCCTTCCGAAGCACACGCTCCTTGCGTTTGCGCTCCGAGATGTCCTGAAACATCAGGATGTAGTGCAGCGCCTCTTCGTCCTCGGGCGGAGGGGAGGAGACGCAGATCACCTCGACCTCGAAGGGAGGCTGTTTCGCCCGGTCGATGGCGCATTCGAAATGGAGGCTTTCCCCCGGCGCAAGGGATTCCGCCTGAGGGCGGAGCAGGGAAAAGAACGCCTCTCCCAGAAGTTCCGCTACGGAGCAACCGGTAATCTCCCGGCCGAGCCACTCCGCCATGTTGCGGCTGGCAGAACAAAATATAAAACCACGATCCACCCTCCCGACAAAGAATCCGATCCCTTCCATACCGATCATCCACCCCACCATATCGATAAAAATTTACAAACGAAACCGTACCCTGAACATATAATAAATAATATCATTTATCCGACACACCGGGAATCACACCATAAACCTGGCAACGATACGTTAATTTTGTCAAAAATAGCATATTCCGCAGGAACGATCCACCGGCTTCAAGGGCCATCGCAGTTGAATCGAGAGGTGATCCGGCGGGCAGGTCCGGGAGGGTTCACCGGTCCTTTTTGCTTTCCGGTCGCCTCATTCCGTTTCTGTTTCATTTTTGCATTATTGCAGGGGTCTGGGGACCATCATGGT
>JADGAQ010000253.1 GCA_015231925.1 Magnetococcales bacterium | reverse complement strand
AAGGGTTGGGGGAGTCTGAGGGGGAGCTCCGCTGCCCCCTCAGGACTTTTCCTTCAATCCTTTGTCGGGTCGATGTCGAGTTTGTATAAAACCCAACTTCGAGCCCGTTCCCAACGTCGTGAAGCCCTCGACCCGACGGAGGGGGCCAGGGGAGGGCCTCATCCTCCCCATCTTTGAAGCCCGAGCCCGGACGGAGCCGGGGTTTATCCCGAAGTCTCCTTCTTGTACTGTTCCAACCACTCGTCCTGATCCAGGGGTGGCCAGGGTTCCTTGTCCGGGTCGTAGCCCGCCTCGCGCAGGGCGTTGAGGTAGTTTTGCGCGGCCTCTTCGCCGTGCCAGGCGCGGTAGAGGGTGCCGGGACGCAGGGAGTCGGGGCCGAGTTCTTCGGGCAGGTCGGAGACCTCTTTTCCGGCTTTTTCCAGCGCATATCGCAGCACGCGGTAGAGCTTGTGGGAGAGTGCCTCCAGGGGTTGGGGGAGGAAGTTCGGCTCTTTGGCCAGTTTCTGGATGTGTTTGTAGGGGAACCAATCTTTTTGAATGAGTTCGGTTATCTCTTTTTTGTCAGGCCAGGTAGCGATCAGTTTGTCGAAAGCCGTGATTGCCTGATTTGGGGTGGCATGAAAGGTCTTGGAACTTCTCGACATAACTAAAGCAATATTCCATTGGGCGAAATAGTGTTCGAAGTTTCGATCATGAGCTGGAACCCGCCCCAGATTCTGATGCAGAGACTGATTCAGAACTTGCACCCAAGCCCTATGCCAATTAAAAGTCAGAAATTTATTCTGAACCAGATCCCTAGCCAAGCTCCGATCACAAGCGAGATCCTGAGCAAGATTCCGATCCAGAACTTTAAGGCGAGCCCTTAATCGACCATTATCCAAATTCCCAGCCCAATCCTTAACCCAATCCCCTTCACGAGCTTGATTCAGATCCAGAGCCCGATCCCCAAAATAAAGCAGAGACTCCATGGCTCGCTGTTCAAAGACCAGGGTTTGCTCAATGTTGCTATGTTCAAAATGAGCCAGGATGGAAAAGGGGGATGGGAAGAAGTCGATGAGAAAAAGCCTTCCAATCAGGGGCAAGCTTTCAATCAACAGAGTTCGTGGTTGGCTGGAAAATCCGTGGAAATCCAATGAGGTTCTTGTCCCAGGATCGTGCGATATCAAAACACGCCACCTCTCCAGGGTGGCCGCCTCAGCCTCTTCCCAACGCTTCCGTAACCAGGGCAAGGGCATGGCACCAAGCAGGGTGATTTCGTTGCAGGTGGCCTCGACATTATCATTCGGCAACTGCGCCAATCGTTGCGCCATCCACTGCCGAACGCCCGACTGCCAAACCTCCCACCGCTCGGCGATGCGAAGATAGAGTTCGAACCAATCAGAGTCGAATGAAGAAATGGCCAGTTGCCAGTAGTGCTGCCACAACTCCAACAGAAACGCCTCCGAAAGCCCTTGCTCCCCCTCGCTCAACAGCCGGTGCAGAAAACGCAAACGGCCTCGGGCAACCTGGACGTTGGGATCCTCGACCCACTCCTGCAACAACTCCTCCTGAACCTCCGCCTCCTCACTGCGATGCAGCAGCCCGAAGAGGCTCAAGCCGACGGGGTGCCATGCCTCCTGATAGAGACGGTCCAACAGGTTCTTTAACAGATCGCTGTCCTTGCGATTGCGGTTGCGCAGAATCCAGGAGGCGGTGAGGAACTCCTGAAAGGAGAGGTGGGAAAAACGCAGCAATCCCTGTTCCGGGAAGACCAGCAGTCCGGCTCGCAAGCGGTAAAAGTCCAGCAGGGCGGGTATCTTGTCGGTGGTAAAGGAGAGACCGCTACGCTTCTCTCCCAGCCACTTCGCCATCCAGACGGTGAACTCGGCCTCGGTGAACTGGAGACTGAAGGGGCTTTCTTCCCCCGCCGGGGTGGAGCCAAGCTGCTTGGTGTGCAGGTCGTGGGCCAGCCGCTCCAGAACCCGGCGACGTTCCAGCCGGTCGAAAACGTGGGCCACCAGCCCCTTTTTATGGTCGTCCAGATCCTTGGCGGCCTCCAGAATGTCGAGACAGGCCTCCACCATGGCGCGATAGGCTTCCACGAAGGAGTTGGGCAACTCGCCCTTGACATCGTGAACATAGGTGAGGGTGGCCAGATAGATGGGGCGGCGCTGAATCTGGGCGAAGCTGCGATTGGTGCGCAAGGTGAGCAACAAACGCTCGATCTTCTGCTGCTGTCGGGCGGGCTCCTGGGGAAAACGGGCGGCGAACCAGCGTTTTAGATAACTTTCTACCTGCTCGTCGGAGAAGGGGCGCAGAAAACGTTTGGTGAAATCGGGACAGGGGGTTCCCTCCGGCAGTCCCTCCCGGCGCAGCATGGCCTGCCACAAGCGGGGTTTTGGGGTCGAGAAGGACCAGTCGGTGAATCCCGCCGGACGCCCCGTCACCAGAATCACCGCCTGGGGATAGCGGGCGGCGAAGATTGCGATCAAACGCCGCAGATGCCGTCTCCCTGCGATGCCGATCTCATCCACCCCGTCGAAGGCCACAATGGCCCAGCCGGTCTCCAGATAGAATTTCACGTTCAACAGATCGGGCAGACCCGGACGGTCCCGTTGCACCCGGTCCGCCCAGCGTTGCAACAGCTCTTCCGTGGTGCGCACCCCCTGCAGATTCAGATCCCGCAGGATCAGCGGCAGCACCAGCCGACGCCCGAAGGCCTCGTTCCAGGGGTTGTACGCCATTTGCGAACACCCGGCGGCCAGCACCCGCACCAGCGCGGACTTGCCAGAACCCGGTGGCCCGATGATCACCAGCCGACCCGCAACCCCCGTCGGTTCATGCTCCGCGTTCCAGGTGAGCAGCAGATCTTCCAGTTCCTCGCCGGGTTCGGCGATGACCGTGCTGAAATCGGGGTCGGAGGGGGAGATCTCCTTTGCACTGAAACGCTCTTCCACGAAGATGGAGGTCAGCGCCATGGGGGTGCGCTGGTTGGCATCGGCAATACCGGCGAAGTCGGCCTTCTGGTAGGTATCGATGAGATATTTGCGGTAGCTGAGCAGCCATTGGCGGCGGTCGAAGCCGTCTTTTGCGCTATCCATCCAGGGAATGGCGCGGAGATTGGCCTGAATCAACTGGCGCAGGCCCAGACGACGTTTTTCATCCATGGCCGGGCTCCTAGATCAGGTAGGTTGTGATGCCAAGATGTTCGAAGGTCGCTGAAAAAGCCCTGCGGAAGTTCCAAATGGCCCCTTCCCGCCAGACGCGGGTGCGCAACAAACGATACTCTTCCTCCTTGAGAGGATCCTTTTTCTCTTCCTGTGTGAGCAGGGGGCTGGAAAGGGAACGATGAAAAAAGGCGAAGAGAGAGTTTGCCGTGTGGGGTGTCAAACAGAATTCCACCAGAGACTTTTTGACCCCTTCTCCCTCGTTGGCCAGAAGCTCGTAGACATCCGGAGCGAAACAGCGCAGCCAGTGGACCAGCAGGGCCGGTTGGTTGTCCTCTCCGGGCTGCAGACCCATCAGAGGACGCAAGGCGATGAGGCTGTTGAGAAAGTTTTTGATAACACGGGGGTTGTGGGGCAGCAGAGGAAGGATTGTTCCGGAGCTGAAAAAACCCTCCAGGCCACCTTTTCGCAACAAACAATCGATGAAGCGGCTTAATTCGCGTTCGTCTGGTTGCGGCAGATGCAGCCGGGCCTGAAAGAGTTTGTCCACATAATCAGCCGCTTCGGCGCTGCTGTAGTTTCCGGCGCGAGCCACGGCGGTTTCGACATGCACCCGGTCCAGGGCGAAGACAAAGACGCAGGCCTTGCTGGAAAGAAACAGCTTGATGCTTTCCAGCAGGGCAAAAACCGTCGAATCGGCGCAGCGGTCGAGATCATCGATGAAGATGACCAGCCGGGCTTCCTCGCTTTTGCCACCGATGACGGCCTGAATGGCCTTTTCGAACTCTTCCTGGAACTTCTGCGCCATCAACGGTTCGGCGAAGCTGTTCCGGCGGTGTTGGTCAGCGGCTTTTTCCAGCCCTGAAACCAGGGTGTGGGCCGTGCGGCGACCCATACCGAGCAGCCCGGCGGAATCGATGAAGGCGCCCAGGGCTTTGATACCCACATCCACCATCTGTTCCGTGGTCTTTTCCAATGTGAAATAGGTTCTGCGCCAGAGGCCGATCTGTTGCCGGATTTCATGCAACAGAGGCACCATGGGGTTGCTCTCCCCCTGATACTGCCAGGGATTGAACCAGACGGGACAGACGAATTCGGGAGCGTTGTCGCCAAGGGAGGTGTTGTTCGGCTTCAGGGATTCGTGCAGAGCCATGAGCATGGAGGTCTTGCCCGCGCCCCAACGTCCGCCGAGAGTGACCGAAAAAGGCGGGCCAACGTCTAGCAGCATGCGGCGCACCTGCCCGGCGAAGACCTCGTAGCCAAGTTCAGCGATTTCCAGCGTCGGCTCATCGTTGAAAACACTCATGCCATCCCCCTCCGTGAGGTCGCATGGTGCCATGAACTTGCCATCCAGGCAAGTTTGCTCCGCCGCAGTCCGCAAAGGCCTATTGCAGAAGTTCCGTCAGCGTGCCAACCTCGAAAATCCGCTCGCTCCAGCGTTCCAGGAGTTCGCTGTCCGCGCCGAGGATGGTTTCGACCTGGGAGTCGGGCAGGGGGCCGAAGCGTTTGGTCAACTGTTTCAGCAGCAGGGCCGCTTCGCCTTTGCGAATGCCTTGCTCTTCGCCCTTCTGATACCCTTGTGCTTCACCCTTCTGAAAACCCTGTGCTTCACCCTTCTGGAAACCCTCCTGCAGGGCCAGTTCCACCGCGCCGCGAGCGTCGGTGATGGCCATGCCCGCCTTGTCGTAGATCTCCA
>JADGAQ010000252.1 GCA_015231925.1 Magnetococcales bacterium | reverse complement strand
GGGATAATCCCCCCCGGACCCCCGTATGACGGAGACCTGTTTTCGTCGGGTGATTTGCTGCGGACCGCTACGACCACGTCAACACCTCGGGGCTTCGCCCCGAACCCCACCGGGGGGGATAATCCCCCCCGGACCCCCGTATAAAGGGAGACCGTTTCATGAGCCGAATCCTGGTTGTTGGCGTGCATCCCGATGACGAAACCCTCGGCTGCGGAGCCACCCTGCTCAAACACCGCGCCGCCGGCGACGAACTCTACTGGCTCCTGGCCACCCGCCGCGAAGAACGCTTCGGCTTCTCCACCGAATCGGTCATCCGCACCCAAAACGAAATCGACGCCATCACCCGCTTCTACGGCTTCCGGGACATGCGCTGCCTCGGCCTGCCCCCCATGGGCGTGGAAACCATCCCCATGGCCGAACGGGTCAACCTCATCAGCCAGGCCATCACCGATTGGAACCCCGAAATCCTCTACCTGCCCTTCGCCTGGGATGTCCACAGCGACCACCGCGCCACCTTCGAAGCCGCCTTCGCCTGCACCAAAGCCTTCCGCCACCCCTCGGTGCGTCGCATCCTGATGATGGAAACCCCCTCCGAAAGCGATTTCGCCCCGGCCCTGCCCGCACAAAGTTTCGCGCCGAACTGGTTCGAGGATTGCACGGATCATCTTGAGGCCAAACTCGTGGCCATGAGCCTCTACCCGGGCGAAATGGGTCCACACCCCTTTCCCCGCAGCGCGGAAGGCCTTCGCGCCCTGGCCACGGTGCGCGGCGCAGCCTGCGGTTGCCGCTTCGCCGAAGCCTTCATGCTCCTCAAGGAGAGGCGGTGAACCCTCACGAAAGAATCGTCTTCCTGGGCGGCGGCGGCCACGCACGGGTGCTGCGAGACCTGGTCCGCGCCCTGGGATGGGAAAACCGCCTGCTCGGCATCCTCGACCGCAACCCCGCCGTCGGGGAGTCGGGAGCATGGCCGGTGCTGGGCGGGGACGAATATCTGGATGAGCTGAATCCCCAAACCGTGCAACTGGTCAACGGCGTGGGCAATACCTGGAGTTCGACCGCGCGACAGGCGGTTTTTGCCGCCGCACGCGGCAAAGGTTTCCGCTTTCTGACCCTGGTCCACCCCTCGGCCATCGTCGCGCCGGACGTGATCCTGGGAGAGGGGGCGCAAATCATGGCGGGCGCGGTGCTGCAAACAGGCTGTCGGATGGGCGAAAACGCCATCGTCAACACCCGCGCCGTGCTGGATCACGACACCCGGCTCGGAGCCCACGGCCAGGTGGCCCCCGGCGCCGTGCTGTGCGGCGGCGTGCAAACCGGGGATCGGGTTCACGTTGGCGCCGGAGCCACGGTCATTCAGAGCGTCCGCCTGGGCCACGACGTGGTGGTCGGGGCCGGTGCGCTGGTGTTGCGGGATGTGCCGGATGGACAACGGGTGGCGGGCGTTCCAGCCAAAATTCTTTGACTTTCAATATGTTATCCTTTAAGTATCAAAAAAAGAAAATGTTCTATCCTTTGACGTTCTTCTTTTGGCCAATAAATATAACACAAAAAGTCAAAACATTTCCTTTTTTTGATACTTAGAAGATTAAAAGGCGTTCTTGACCTTTCTGCGGATGCAAACCATGAAGAATTGGGAAGAAACACTCGTCTACCCGGAAGCCACCATCATCGAAGCCCTGGGGGTTATCGATCGCGGGGCCATGCGCGTGGCTTTGGTGGTCGGTCGGGATCGCACCCTGCTCGGCGTGGTCACCGACGGCGACGTGCGACGCGGCATTCTGCGCAAATGCAGCCTCAACGACTCCGTAACCGCCGTGATGAACACCCGTCCGGTCACGGCGGAACTGGCCGATTCCAAGGAGTACCTGCTGGCTCTGATGCAGGCCCACGGCCTGGTGCATGTGCCCATCCTCGACGAGGCGGGGCGCGTGGTCATGCTGGAAACCCTGGAAGCCCTCTCCCGCCCAGGTCCCCGCGACAACTGGGTGGTGCTGATGGCCGGCGGTCTCGGCAAACGCCTCGCCCCCCTCACCGAAGTCTGCCCCAAACCGCTGCTGCGCATCGGCTCCAAACCCATTCTGGAAATCATTCTGGAAAGCTTCATCCAGGCGGGTTTCAGCCGGTTTTTCCTCTCCGTGAACTACATGAAGGACATGATCCGGAAGTATTTCGAGGACGGATCCCGCTGGGGGGTGCAGATCGAATACCTGGAAGAGGAGTCCCGCCTGGGCACGGCCGGATCCCTGACCCTGCTGCCGCAGGTTCCCGAAAAGCCCTTCTTCGTGATGAACGGTGACCTGCTGACCCGCATCAACTTCAGCCACGTCCTCGACTTCCACCAGAAACACGAGGCCAGCGCCACCATGTGCGTGCGCAAGGTGGAAGAGGTCATCCCCTACGGTGTGGTCGATCTGGAACACCACCGCCTGGTGCGGGTGGTGGAAAAACCGGTCAACTCCTACTTCGTCAACGCCGGCATCTACCTGCTCGATCCGAAGGTGCTCTCCCTGATTCCCAAGGGGCGTTACTTCGACATGACCGATCTCTTCCGGCAGATCTTCGACGCCCGCATGACGGCAACCGCCTTTCCCTTCCTCGATTACTGGCTCGACGTGGGGCGCATGGGCGATTTTCAACAGGCCTGCCAGGACTATCCGAAGGTGTTCGAACCATGATCCGCAAACCCTCTCTGCTGGGGCTGATCCCCGCCAGGGGCGGCTCCAAAGGCATACCGCGCAAGAATGTGGCCATGCTGGGCGACAAGCCCCTGCTGGCCTGGACCATCGAGACGGCCCGGCGCTGTCGCGTGCTGGACCGCTTCATTCTCTCATCCGAGGACGAGGAGATCATCGCCATGGCCAGACACTATCAGTGTGAAGTGCCCTTCGTGCGTCCCGCGGAACTGGCGCAGGACGACACCCCCGGCATGGAGGTGGTCTTCCATGCCTTGAATGCCCTGGAGAAGAAGTACGATTACGTGGTGGTGCTGCAACCCACCTCGCCCTTCCGTCTGCCGGAAGATGTGGAAGCCTGCTTCCGCATGTGTCTGAACGGCGCGCCGGCGGTGATGTCGGTGGCTCCGGCGCGGGAGAATCCCGGCTGGATGTACCGCATCGGTCAGGAAGGGGTCATGACGCCGTTGATGGGCGAGGATTCGGTCGCTTTTCGCCGTCAGGCGCTGCCCCCGGTATTCATTCTCAACGGTGCGGTCCACATGGCCAAAACCGACTGGCTGCACCGCACGGGCCGCTTCCTGACCCCGGAAACCCGTGCCTATCGCATGTCCACGGAACGCTCGGTCGATATCGACGCCCCGCTGGATCTGGCGCTGGCGCGGGCCATGTTGGAGGAGTGATACGGGGGTCCGGGGGGAGGTTATCCCCCCCACCTCCTCCCCCCCCGGAAGGGTTCGGGGCAGAGCCCTGGGACTTATCCTATCGCTGTTGATACGGTCACGCCGCGCTGGGAGCGGAACCGTTACGTTGCATCGAGGTTTCCCCTTTCCTTCCGGATCAGGTTATACTCCATCCCATCCGTTCCGAATGGTATCGAAAGAAAAGGGGTACCGCTCGAATGACCTTGAACGCTGCCGACCTGGCTCTCATAAGCGCCCGCATCGCCGAATCCGTCCATCCGGAACGGATCGTTCTGTTCGGTTCCCATGCCCGTGGCGAGGCCCGAGCCGATTCGGATGTGGACCTGCTGATCATCACCCGCGAAAGCTACGGTCTCCACAACAGCCGTCGTCAGGCCATGGCCAGACTGTGGCGTCTGTTGGCCGATCTCCCGGTGGCCAAGGATATCGTTCTGTGCAGCGATGCCGAAGTGGCGCAGTGGCGCACGGCCAAAAACCATCTGATCGCCCGTGCGTTGCAGGAGGGCAGGGTGCTTTATGAACGTGTCCCTGCCGGAGAGGCACGATGTGACTGATCCCGCCTACTTCTTGCGCACGAAAACCGCCATGTTCCAGCACCACCATCCCAGGAAGGGCAGCACCGCCAGCAGAACGCGATCCATCCGGGCCAGAAAGCGGTAGAGGCCGCGGATTTCGGCTTCGTGGCTCAGGATGCGTTTCCAGTAGCGGTCCGCCGAGGGGTGGATGCCGTCGATGAGATAGAACTTCACGAAGATCAGCAACGCGGTGAACCAGAAGAAGCGTTTCTCCACCGATTGAAAGTATCGGCTGAACAGGGCCAGGTCGCTGCGGCGCAGCGGATGTTCGTCGGGGGTGCGCACGGCGGTGGCCATGCGGCGATAGACCTGGATGGCCGGATTGTATTCCACCGGATCCCAGAAGGCCGCCATGCCGCCCGGTTTCAACACCCGCGCCACGCCTGCCAGGGTGGCGTCGATGTTGACGTGATGCAGCAGATTGGCTCCGTAGACGCAATCGAAACTCTCCGCTTCGAAGGCGGAGAGATCGTCCGCCGAAGCCTGCCGGGTCTCCAGGGTCACGCCGTGCAAGGCCGCCACCTGTTGCACCTTTTGCAGCATGCCCTCCGAGAGATCCACCGCCACCACCGAGGCTCCCTGCAAGGCGAAGTAGACCGCGCCTTCTCCCGCGCCGCAGCCCAGATCCATGACCCGTTTGCCGCGCAGATCCCCCATGCGGGAGAGCAGCCACTGCGGCTCGGGCGAGGTGGAGAGGGTGAAGGTCTCCCGCACCGGCACGGCTTTCAGGTCCAGTTCGTCGGCCCAGGCGTCGTGAAAGCTCTGTTCCCGTTCCAGGGTTTCGCGTGCGGCGCGATCGGGGGTGGCGCTCATGAGGGGGATTTCCCTTCGGGCAGGGGGGACGGGGTTTCCGACGGCAAGGAGGCTATTCAAAATAACTTGTGCAGATTGCGCCGGATTTTGGTTCACCTGCA
>JADGAQ010000251.1 GCA_015231925.1 Magnetococcales bacterium | reverse complement strand
CCGTCGGGCTGCCAAAGCGCCCAGCCGGTTTTGCTGCCCAGATCCAGGGCGAGGACTGCCCTGTTCCCATTGGTCCCTTTTTGAGGCACAGTAGTTACAGCCATTTCTTCCTCCCGTGGGTTGATGTGGTCAGGGTGGCGGTGCGTGCCCTGGTAAGCTGACGCCGCCACCCGCTCAAGCCTGCTGTTCCCGCTTCCCGATTTCCATTCCCGGTGTGCGCGGGGATATTTATATATCCCCGCGCACACACGCATAGGGGATGACCGGGAATTGGGAATAGAAAACTTATCCTTGTTTTTCAGGTGCTTGCTGTTCCCGGAACAGCCCGAAAATCCGGGAATTCCCGACTTTTTCGGGAACAGCAACTGTTTGATATCATTCAATTCACCCATCTTTTTTGTTCCCAAGATGGCCGGGAATTCCCGGGAATTGCCATACACACCGGAAAGCGTGTGTTTCTTTGGTAAGAACGATTCTCATCATGTTTCGACCTCGTCCGCGCCATGCACGAACTCTCCGCACCCTTTGGCGAACGGGCCCTCGGGAACGTCGAGCCACTTGGGTTCATGGGAACCGGTGGCCATGCCCTTCACCAGTTTCGGCGGACGTTCGTTCATGAGATGTTGCACCAGCGACTCGATGCGGGTTCGACTGAGATTGTGGAATTCCGTTGGCAGGCGGTTTCTCTGCCGGAAGACGCCTGGGCCGCCGGTATGGGTAAAGGGGCGACCGTTTTCGGCGGCCTGCTTGATGGCCGCGATCAGTGCGTCGGCCAATTCATGATCAGGAGTGGAAACGGCGGACAGATCGGTGGTGCGGTCCATCAGCAAGCCGATGAAGGGGTCTCGCACGAACACCCGGACTGTCTTGTCCGTCGGCCAGTTGCTCTTCACCACGGCTCCCCGAAACACCATGTCCCGCGTGTAGTGGATGGCGAGTTGCTGGCAGATCTTTTCCGCTTCCTCCTCTCCCACCGCCCACAAGGCGTAGCTCCACCGTCCGCCATCCACCAGCGCCGTGGTGCCCCGGATGGATTCCCGGGCATCGTGGGCCGTCAGGACCGGTTTGATACCCATTTTGCGGAAATGGTGGGTCGCCAGGACCGTGGCTCCCGTCTCCGCCGCGATGCGGCCCAGGGCGGCGAAAAAGAGATTCCCCGCTGCCGGATCGGCATTCACGTCCGCCCCGGCGAAACTTTGCAGGGGATCGATGACCAGCAACCGCATATCCCGGATGGCCGCCAACGCCCCCATCAAATCCTCGAACCCCCGACCCAGAACCGGTCCGTCCCGTCCGGCGCTCACCAGCGGCAACGGTCCTCCGGCATTGGGTAGCGGCACCACGATCAACCGTGAAGGGTCGGGCAATCTCGGAACCAGGCTGGTCAGACGGCGATGCACCTCGTCCTGTTCGTCCTCGGCGGTCAACATGACGGCAGTTCCGGGATGGAGTTCGAGCGGCCCACCCAGCGCGGAAGGCGGCATCCCCATGTTCCGCTCGACGGAAGCGGTCTTCACTGCCAGATCCATGAGCAACATGCTCTTTCCCGCCCCGCCGAGGGCCGCCACCATGCCGGGAATGCCCAGAGGCAGAACGCCCCGGATCAACCATTTCCTCTCCGGTGGTGGTCCGCTGTATCGGTTGTAGGTCCAGGCAAGCAGGTCCAGACCGGCGGTGGCGGTACGGCGAATCTCCCGGCGTTCGGCGTTGGCCAGTAATGCGCGGACCTCCATTCCCTCGGCCACGGCATCGGCGGCGTCCCACTTTTCCGGCTTGTCGCCGGGAGGGATGAGGATGGCCACGGAGCGGCATTCCACCGACTGACAGGCGCGGGCCATCGCTTCGGCGTGATCCCAGCCGGGGGCGTCCTTGTCCGGCCAGATCAACACCTCCTTCCCGGCGAGGGGCGACCAGTCGGTCTTTTCCACCGGGGCGTTGGCCCCGTGCATGGCGGTGGTGGCGACGATGCCCAGGTCGATCAAGGCCTGGGCGCATTTTTCGCCCTCCACCAGGACCACCTGAGGGCTGGCCATCACCTCCGGAAGGTTATAGAGCGGGCGCGGTTCGGGGGCCTGCCAGCGGCGGGCGCGGACATCCCAGGGGCGGAACTCCTTGCCCGAAGGGGGATCGTAGCGGTAGACGCAGGCCACCAGGTTGCCGTCCCGGTCGTGGTAGTCCCACTTGCCGGTGTGGGGGCCCAGTTCGTCCACGGGTGGGGTCTTCCGGTCGGGTTTGGGACGACTGGCAGAGGGGGACTCACCCAGCCAGGCAGCCATGTTGTCCAACAGGCGGGGAAAATCGCTGCGGGCGTCCCAGCCTCGCGTCACCGCCCACAGGGCGATTATGTCACCCCCCTGGCCGGTGGCGTGGTCGAACCACATTCCCGCCTTGGGACCAGTCAGTTCCACCACCATGCTGTCGCCGGGACTGCCCTCTACATTCCCGATGAGGAATTTGCCGTAGCGGATCTTTCCGGCAGGCAGCAGATGGGAGAGAACCTCCTCGATGCGCTCCAGCAGGCGGTCCTTGAGCCGGTCGGTGTCGTGTTGACCATCCCGAAAGGCCCGGGGTTGGGTTTGTGGGCTGGCATTGTTGAAGTCCATCCATTGGTAAGAATCATTCTTACCAAATGGCTCCGGCTGATTTTGGTAAGAATCACTCTCATCAAAGCTGCCAGTCTGTCTTTGATGAGAACCGTTCTTACCAAACGCTTCTGACTGGCTTTGGTAAGAATCATTCTTACCTTCCTCGATCTTCTCCAATTCGCGAGTCGCCTTTTGCCTCACCTGGCTTGGCGACATGCCGGAGCAGTTGTAGACGGCGCGGTAGGCCGTTTCGGCATCGCCGGTTTCCAACAACACCTTGCGAAAGGCCTCCTGCTTGGGCGTCAGCACTGGGAAATCCTCTCACACTGCCGTTGACAGCAATAAACAATTAGTTTACTATCAAGCCCATGATCAAGACCTTCTCCGATAAAAAAAGCGCGGCCCTTTTCATGGGGCAATTCGTCAAAGGGATTCCAATCGAGATCTGCACACGCGCACGGAAGCGATTGATCCAGCTCCATAGTGCATTGAGTGTGGAGGATCTGCGTCTTCCTCCCTCCAACCGACTGGAAAAGCTTGCGGGCGACCGTGAGGGCCAATGGAGCGTTCGCATCAATGATCAATGGAGGGTTTGTTTTCGATTCGTTGATAGGGATGCTTTTGATGTGGAAATCGTGGACTACCATTGAGGAACTTATATGACGATTCCAATGGGAGATCTCCCTCATCTTGAAATGTCGGACATCATCACAGGGGAGCGCATTTCCCCCACACATCCGGGGGAGTTCTTGAAGGAACTCATGAACGAGCTGGGGCTCAGTCAATATCGAATAGCTAAATCTTTGGGTGTTTCGGCCATGCAGATCAGTCATATTGTTCATGGGCGTCGTCCGGTTACGGCGGAAATGGCTTTGCGTTTGGGATTGTTTTTCGATCAATCCCCGGAATATTGGCTTGGTCTGCAAGCCCACTACGACATGGACTTGGCCAAGCACTTGATGTTGGATCGCCTGCGCGAAGAGATAACGCCCCTCCACGCCGCATGAGGGCTGGGTCAGCATGCCAGTCTCCAGCAGCGCTCCTGCCAGTCGCAGAAACGGCATTCGAAATGGCTGGGGTCGCGGGTGATGCGGGGCAGCAGTTCGTGGGCCTCCGTTGCCTGGAGGATGCGCACCGCACGGTCGGTCATGCGCTGGGCCAGGGCGATGTCGAAAGGGACCAGTTCGAAGTGCAGGTCGGCGGTGTCCTTGTTGATGGCGGTGAACAGGGCCGGATTGGCGGAAATACCGGGGACGGCGGTTTCCATGTAGGCTTGGTAGACGGCGATCTGGGCAGCGTAAACCGGCTTGGAGAGGGCTACGCCCCGCTTGACGGTGTCGTTCCAGGACTTGTTGTTGAGGGACTTGCACTCCCACAAGGCGGGATAGCCCATGGGAACCTCCAGTGGTCCACCGGCCAGGATGCCGTCTACATGGCCTTGAATGCGCCCCTTGGCCACCGAAAAGCCGAACTGGTTGCCGTCCTTTTTCCGGACAGCGAGGTTGAACCCGGCAGCTCGCAGCCAACGGATGGCCAGTTCCTCGAAGAGATGCCCGGCGGCGAAGATGCGCAGGGTCTTACCGTCGAAGCCCCGGAACGCATCCCTGGGGGCCCCGGCGTATTCGAACTGCAACGCTCGCTCGCAGGCCACCCCCAGTCGGGAGCCGCCCAGATATTGCCGGGGCGGACTGGCGGTTTCCTCGGCGACCAGGGCGGCGTCGATCAGACCGGTGACGATCTCACCGAACGCGGTGTTGTGATTGAAATCCAGCATGACCTTCGCCTCAGAACGGGATGTCATCGGGATTGGCATTGGCGATGTGATTTTGAAAAGCGCTGACCACCACATCGATCAGGGTCAGCACCTCGGCCTTGCTGTAATCCGCCAATGGGCGGTGCATGCCGATGCTGCCCACGTATTCCCCCAGGGGGATCAAAGCGGCGGCCATGGCCGCCCGTTCCAGATCCGTCGCGTCCGTCATATCCTTTGCCTCCAACAGCAATGTCCTGTTGAGCGCCCGAACCCCTCCCGCCAACCGGACCAGGACGTGGCCGGGTGAGCGTTTGATGATGTTTCCAAAAATGGTCCGTTCCCTGGGCGACAGTTCTTCCAGCCAGACCCGGTGGCAGCGCACGCCCGGCGGGAGGGAAACCCAGCCCAGTCGGGGGTCGTGCCAGTTGGTGCGCGCCCTCGTCCAAGCCGGGAGAGGCATCACGCCACCTCAGCAAGGACGGGGGAGGCTCCGAAGATCAGCCCCTGGATCGCCCGCCGGTTGAAGCGGAAGGTCATCA
>JADGAQ010000250.1 GCA_015231925.1 Magnetococcales bacterium | reverse complement strand
TCAATATGTTGCCTTTAAAGTATCAAAAAAAGGAAATGTTCTGTCCTTTGACTTTCCGTTTATTCCGATTGCGCGAGATTTTATTCACATTCTATCTATTATACTCTTATAAGAACTATTCTTAGACTTAAAATGTTTAAAAACCTCTTTCCATTCCACCTGCCCCGTATGCAGTAACTTCCAGGCCGCTGTTTCATGGCTTACCCCAAATCGATCACTGATTGCCTTCATGGTCTCTTTCGGGCTGGCCTTGAAAGATATCACATAACTTGTCGCGACGTGGGTGGGAAACAGAAATTCGGCGGCGAAGGCGTTGGCTCTGGCTTCCACTGATTGGTCCGGTGGTGTCGGCATATCTTGAAGCCGGAAATCCCCTACGGGACGGGAACCCTCGCTGTCGAGGAGAATATGGGCCAGTTCATGGGCCAGGGTAACTTGCAGACCGTCCGGATGGCGAGATCCGTTTGGATTCAGGAAGATGACCGGGCGTCGAGAGCCTCCCCAAACAGCGATGGCGTCGAAGCGGGATTCGGAGAGGTACTCGGTTGTTTCGATGTCGAGTTGTTGTGAAAAGAGCTTTTTCAGATCCACGGGTCCGGTGGGATTGCCCAATTCCCGACGCAACCAGTTGGCGGCAAACTCACCTTGCTGGTGAGGAGCCTGATTTGGCAGAAGGACTTTGACGAGGTTGCGTTTGTAACGTTGCAGGAGAGGGTTCGCTTTGGGGCCTGAGGTGCTGGCCTGATGGATTCGCCGCAGCAGGTTTTGCAAAGCCTCCGGAGAGAGGGACTCTCCCTTCACCATGCGGGCCGCCATGGCCAGGCCCGCCCATGGATTTTGCTTCGAGGGTTGGTGCGGGGGACAGGGGTGCTTTCTGATGAAAGTCAACAGGTTCGCATCAAGGCTCGATGAGGGGCACCCACCGGAAGCGAGTTCCCAGGCCTGTTCCGGCGGCAGGTTGTCGCGACGTTTTCGCCACCTCTCCACGATGGATCGGGTACGGTCATCCTCCCGCATTTTGGTGAAATTATCCCGTATCCAGTCGCCAAGTTGATCCAGGAGATCCAGTCCGGAGGTGAACGTCATGGTCCAGGAGAGGGAATCCCCGGCGGAGAGCAACAGGTTGTCGCCCCGGCGCAGCAAGGTCAGGGAGGGGAGAGGGGTTTGGGGTATGGCCTCGGCCAAATCGAAGGTCGGGCTCTCTTCCTTCAGGCACAAGGCGGTCCAGTTCTCACCCAGATAGCGCAGAAGCTCGATCCAGTCCACCGCGACGGGTTGCAGACGGGAGGGATCCTGGGGATCCTGACCCCAGAGCAGGGTATCGTTCAGCCATACCAGGAGATGCCCATGCGACTGCGTGCCATCGTCGGGCCATTTGACCTGAAGGATGAGACCGTCCTGCCTGCGGATCGTTCCCCAGCGGTTTGGAAGCATGGCGTGCTTCCTGGGCAGATGTTCCGGCGCAAGGGGACGTTCCGACCATTGGGATCGATGGATCCGGCCGTATTCATCGGCCTCCAGGTAATAAAAACCGGAAGATTCCAGGATGAGTTGATGAAGGGTTTGTCGATCCGACTTGAGGCGTTCGATCGAATCCGGAGTTACCCCAAAGGCCAGAAAGCGATGAACTGAATCGGTTTCTTCGTCGGAGGGTAAATAGTGCAGCAGGTAGAGGTTGTCCTCTGCCGTGCGCAAGGTGAACGTCTCCGGAAAATCCAGCTCGCATAGGATATCCACCGGATCAAGGATATGTGCGAAAGGGAAGGCGTCACCCTTCCCGAGATCGGAGCGGTTGTTATCCCTGTTCATGGAGGGCATTTGAAGAGCTTCTCGGCAGAGGTTTCCTGGGTTTTCCACCAGGAGGTGTGGGTTTTGCTTCCTTTGGATGGAGTTGCCAGGATTCTTCCATGCTCGGGGAGCAGTGTTGCCATGGCAATATGGTATCCATGATATCTCAAGTCGATTAGATTCTGCAGAGTCTCACGGGAACTGTCCAAAGAAAGAGCCACTCGAGAACACTCTGGTACTTTTGCATTCAAAAAGGTGCCTTCTTCTTTTGGTGAGCGAAAATCGTTCGCACTTGGAGGCTTGTTTTTCACTCTGCGATAATATTCCCCGCGGGCATCCACGGCGTTTTTCGGGGGGCAATCGGCCGGCCAGTCGCTCGGATACATCGGCAGCACTTTCTCGGGCGCGCAGTTGGTCAGGAAAAGAATGTCTTCGTGACACCACCTTTTGGTGGATAGGGTAGTTGAGGCATGCCAAGTTGTCCAGTTGTTCTTCCGGCCTGATCCGGGAGCCATCTTCGGTTTCTTTCCGAAGAGATGTTGCTCCGGGAAAAGCTGAAGCGGTAGAATCCACCTCACGTCCGTGCATATTGTCCGAGAGATTGAAGCTGCACTCCGGAAACAGATTTGCCTCAGGCTGCCGGCAGGTTTCGCTGAATAGCCATTTAAGGAAAACTTGAACCATATGAACATCAAGACAAGCATGTGGCTGGGAACGGGTCTGCTTTTCGGGGCCATCGTGGTGACTTTGTCGGTGGTATTGCACACGGCCTCCTCCCAGGAGCGCGATGGGGTGACCATCAACCTGGCCGGGCGGCAGCGCATGCTTTCCCAGAAGATGACCAAGGAGATGCTGCTGTACGATCTGCGTCCCGAAGCCGACCGGTTGGAGGCGTTGCAGGGTTCGGTATGGGCTTTCGGCACCACCCTGAAGGCTTTGCTGGAGGGTGGCGAAGCACCGTCAACCCTGGATCGCAAGGATCCGCGCAACGTCATGGTGGCCCATCCCGATGACCGGATCGAACTTCAGTTGCAACGGGTGGATCAGATTTGGCAGCCGCTGCAGGCCATGTTCGCCCGTCTGGAGGCCGAGCCGCGTCTGCGTGGGGAGTTGCGGGAAAAGCTGCTGGCCGAAGGCGGCGGTTTGTTGCGGGAGATGAATCAGGCGGTGGCCCTGATGACGGAAGTGGCGGAATCCAAGGTGTCGGCTCTGTTGCGTACCGCCTGGATGGGCGGGGTGGTTGGCGCATTGATGGTGGCCTGGATGGTGTGGCTGACGCGCCGCATGCAGGGTCAGATCGGCAGCCTGCAGCAGGGTTTGGAGGCCATGTCCAACGGTGATTTCCGTCAGACCTTGCCGGTGGGGGCTTCGCCCAACGAATTGGACGACGTGGCTTCGGACATCAACACCGTCTCGATGCGCATGCGGGAGGTGGTGTGTCAGGTGCGTCTGCAATCCCAGACCATGGCGGCCTGCATGGAGGAGTTGGAGCAGGCGCGGGGGGGGCTTTCCGGGGATGCGGGGGAGAGTCGGCGTCTGGCTTCCGGGGTGATCGGGGAGTTGACCGAGGTGACGGGTCAGGTGAGCGGCATTCTGACCGCCCTGGAACGGGTGGTGGCCAAGGTGGACGAGGTGGTGGCGGTTTCGGGGGGCTTGTCGGACAGCGTCGCGGAGGTGGCTGTCCGGGTGGAGGCGGCGACGGGAAACGTCAACGCCATGGCTACGGCGGCGGAGGAGATTTCGGGCACCACGGCTTCGGTTCAGGCCAGTCTGGAGGAGGTGACCACCTCCGTCGGGCAGATCACCGACTCCGTGGAGGGGTTGGAGAAGGCGGTATCCGGCATTCGCGGGCGTTGCGAACGGGCGGTGGAGCAGAGCCGGCTGGCATCGGGTCAGGCGCATCAGGTCTCTTCGACCATGGAGGAGCTGACCGGCATGACCCGGGAGATCGGCAAGGTGGTGGAGGTGATCAACGCCATTGCCGATCAGACCAACATGCTGGCCTTGAATGCGGCCATCGAGGCGGCGGGTGCGGGGGATGCGGGCAAGGGTTTCGCGGTGGTGGCCAACGAGGTGAAGGATTTGGCCCGCAAGACGGCGGAGGCCACGCAGATGATCTCCAGTCAGATCGGGGAGATCGTGGCCAAGACCCGGGAAGTGTCCCAGGCGGCGGAGGAGAGTGCGCAGCGCATGGAAGAGGTGGATGAGGCCAACCAGCTCATCGCCGAGCGGGTGGTGGGCCAGTCCCGGTCGATTGATCGCATTCGCGGGGCCATGGAACGGGTGGAAGCGGCGGTTGGGGATGTGGGCCGCAACATGGTGGAGTTGAATCAGGCCACTCGTGAGGTGGCGGCCTCTCTTTCGCGTTCGGCGGGGGATGCCTCCAAGGCTTCCGGGGAGGTGGGTTTCCTTGTGGGGCGGGCTGTGGAGCGAGCCGGGGAGATGGTCGAGCATACCCGGCAGATGCGGGAGATTTCGCTGGAGAGCGAGGCCGCCGTTCGGGAGGTGGATGAGTCGGCGCAGGCAGCGGGGGAGCGTATCCGCTCCATGCTGGAGGGTTTGTCGTTCATCGACGGGGCCATTCGGCAGACGGGTTTGCTCATTCAGACGGGGGTGGAGCCGGGGCAGAAGCTGGTGGATGCGGTGGCTCATTTGCGGGCGGGGGAGGAGCCGTTCGATTTGCGGCACATCAAGCGGGCGCATTTGGCCTGGTTGCGCAAGTTGGAGGATGTCATCCGGGGGCGTTCCGCCTTGACGCCGGAGCAGGTCTCTTCCGCGCGGGAGTGTGATTTGGGCAGGTGGTATTACGGGGAGGGCATGAGTCGTTTCGGGGGGCTCGGGGTTTTCAAGGAGGTGGAGGAGGCTCATTTGGCGGTGCATGAGGCGGCGCGGGAGGTTGTGGGTTTGATGCAGGGCGGACGGAAGGCCGAGGCCGAGGCGGGGATGGTGCGGTTCAACGCGATCAAGGACCGGTTGTTCGTTTTGTTGGATCGGCTCTATCTGGAATCCATGGAAGGTTGACCGGAAATACGGGGGTCCGGGGGGGTGGAGCCCCGAGGTGTGGACGTGGCTGGCTGGCGGTGCGTAGCGAATCGCCCGAGGAAA
>JADGAQ010000249.1 GCA_015231925.1 Magnetococcales bacterium | reverse complement strand
ATGATGGTCCCCAGACCCCTGCAATAATGCAAAAATGAAACAGAAACGGAATGAGATGTCCGGCGGCGAGCCTGGACGACTGGCACGGTGTTGACATGCCATGCGGTTGCCAACAAAATGGCAAGCTTTGGATGGGGATGGTTTGGGTAATGCCCAGGGGAGATGGTGATGATGTTCAAGGAAGTTCAGCAAAAGGTCAATTTTCCCGAACTCGAAGAGGAGGTCCTCGCCTTTTGGAAGGCACGGGATATTCCTGGGCAATCCTTCTCCCTTGCGGGTCCAAAGGGCCCCTATGTTTTTTACGAGGGTCCGCCCACGGCCAATGGTCGCCCCGGTATTCATCATGTCAGCGCCCGTGTGGTGAAGGATCTCTTCCCCCGCTTCAAGACCATGCAGGGTTATCAGGTCTTGCGTCGCGGTGGCTGGGATACCCATGGCTTGCCGGTTGAAGTCGAGATCGAAAAGGAGATCGGATCGACGGGTAAACAGGATATCGAACGCTTCGGGGTCGAGGCTTTCAATCGCAAATGTCGGGATTCGGTGTTTCGTTATATTCAGGATTGGAATCGGATGACGGAACGGATCGGCTTCTGGGTCGATCTGGATAATGCCTACATCACCTATTCGAATAATTTTATCGAGACGGAGTGGTGGATTCTGCACAATCTGTGGGAGAGGGGGCTTTTGTATGAGGACTACAAAGTCACCATGCATTGTCCCCGCTGCAACACCAGTTTGGCGGATCATGAGGTTTCCCAGGGGATCCGGGAGGATGTGGACGATCCCTCCATCTGGCCCAAATTTCGGGTGAAGGTGGCGGATTTGCAGGCTCGCGGACTGGTTCCTGCGGATTTTTTCGGGGAGGTCTCTTTTCTGGCCTGGACCACCACACCCTGGACCCTGGCGGCCAATGTGGCATTGGCCCTGAGCCCGGAAGCGGAGTATGCCCTGGTTCGCAGTCTGCCTTATGCGGGCTACGCCGGGGAGGAACGGGAATATTATATCCTGGCGGCGAGTCTGCTTGACGGCACCTTCGGGGCGGGTGGTTGTGAGGTTCTGTCCTCCTTTCCCGCCAAGGCGTTGCAAGGTTTGTGTTATGCCCCGTTGTTGCAGGGGCGTGTTCCTTCCGGAGAGAAGATCGAAACGGGCTTTCGGGTGATTCTCGATCCCTTCGTCAGTGTGGATGATGGCACGGGAATCGTGCATATCGCCCCCGCCTACGGGGATCTGGAGGTTGGGCGCACCCATGGCCTGCCGACCCTCTTTTCCGTCGATCTGGCCGGTAGGGTCTATCCCGAGGTGACCGAATTGGGATGTGATGCGCCGGGGCCTTATACCGGACAGTTTTTCAAAGAGGCGGACAAGTCCATTCTGCGGGATCTCAAGCGGCGAGGCCTGATCTTTCGGGCGGAGAGAACACGGCATGCCTATCCCTTCTGTTGGCGGGATGACAGTCCGCTGCTCTTTTACGCCAAGAACTCCTGGTACATTCGCACGGCGGCCATCAAGGACAAACTCCTGAGCAACAATCAGGCGATCAACTGGGTTCCCGATCACATTCGCGACGGGCGCTTCGGCCGCTGGTTGGAGAACAACGTCGATTGGGCCGTGACCCGTGAGCGTTTTTGGGGGACGCCTTTCCCGGTATGGGTGAGCGAGGATGGTACGGATCGGGTTTGCGTGGGTTCCGTTGCGCAGTTGGAGGCTTTGGCGGGGCGTCCGTTGCGGGAGTTGGATCTGCATCGGCCTTATGTCGATGAGATCATTTTCGAAAAGGGGGGTAAGCTCTATCGGCGCCTGCCTTATACGGTGGATGTCTGGTTCGATTCCGGGAGCATGCCCTACGCTCAGTGGCACTATCCCTTCGAGAACAAGGAGACCTTCCACAAGCAATTCCCTGCGGATTTCATCAGTGAGGCCATCGATCAGACCCGTGGCTGGTTTTACAGTCTTCATGCCCTGGCGGCTTTGCTGACCGATACGGGCGGGGCGGGGCGGGCTCCCGGTCCTCTGGCCAAGGTGTGTCCCGATGCCCCGGCCTTCCGGAACTGCGTTGTTCTGGGTTTCGTCAACGATGCCAAGGGTCAGAAGATGTCCAAGTCCCGAGGCAACGCCGTGGACCCCTGGAAGACGCTGCAGCAGGTGGGGGCCGATACCTTGCGCTGGTATCTTTATACCGCCAGTCCTCCGGGCAAGAATATCAATTTCGACGCCGAGCAACTGGGCAACTGTTTACGGGACTACTTTCTGACTTTGTGGAACGTCTACGCCTTTTTTGTCCTCTATGCCAATCTGGACAAGCCCGATCTCACCCGGAATGTGCCCGTGGCGGCGCGTCCCGAAGTGGATCGGTGGTTGATTTCCCGGTTGCAGCGGCTGATTCAGACCACCACGGAGTCGTTGGAGAGTTATGATGCCTCCGGTGCGGCTCGGGTTTTGAATCGTTTCGTGGTGGATGAGTTGTCCAACTGGTACGTGCGACGCAATCGGCGGCGTTTTTGGAAAGAGGGCTCCGATACCGACAAGCAGTCCGCCTACCTGACGCTTTACGAGGCCCTGGTTACGGTGGTGCAGTTGATGGCCCCCATGGCGCCATTTCTGGCGGAGTCGATGTATCAGAATCTGGTGCGTTCCCTGGATGGCAAGGCCCGTGAGTCGGTTCACCTGACCCGGTGGCCGGTGGCGGATGTCGCCCTGATCGATCAGGCGCTTCTGGAAGAGATGGACTGGGTATTGAAGTGCGTGGAGATGGGGCGTTCGGCTCGGGCCCAGGCGGGCATGAAGAACCGCCAACCTCTGGCGGGCATGAGTCTTCGGTTGCCCCACGACATCGATCAATCCCGGTTCGAGCGTTATCAGCGGTTGTTGATGGAGGAGTTGAACGTCAAGGAGGTACGCTTCCTGGAGGCTTCGACCAGTCTGGTCAGCTATGCGTTGCGGCCCAATCTGCCCTTGCTGGGCAAACGGCTGGGCAAGCGCTTGCCTCAGTTCAAGCAGGTCATGGCCAGTCTGGACGCGCGTCAGGTGGCGGAACGGGTGCATCGTGGGGAGGCGGTCGTTCTGGTTCTCGATGGAGAGGAGATCTCCTTCGAGCCGGAGGCTTTTTTGGTTGATGTCAAGAGCCCGGAAGGGGTATCGGCCATCGAGGAGGGGAGCTGGTTGCTGGCCCTGGATACCCGGTTGAATGCCGAGTTGTTGGCCGAAGGGCGTACCCGCGAGCTGATCCGTCTGTTGCAGAACGCCCGCAAAAACGGCGATATCGCCGTGGCCGACCGCATTCGCATCGGACTGGAGATGCCGGAGGCGTTGCGGCAGGAGTTGCTGCCCTTCGTGGCGGAGATTCGCCGGGAGGTGTTGGTCAGTGAACTGCTGTTCGAGCCCTTGCCCCATGCGGTTTACCAGGAGAGCGTGGATCTGGAGCAGCAGTCCTTGACCATCTATTTGGGCTGAACGGCTTCAATTGGAAAGGGGATTGCCGGGGTGAGGTCTTCACCCCGGTTTTTTCAGGAGTCTACCGCCTGCCGGGTGTGCCGTGGCTGTGAGGTCGCGTCAGTACAAGCGCGCGATCTGGTCGTTCAGGTTGGGTTTGCCGTTCTGGTCCCAGACCATGGGGGGGCCATCCGGCTGACCCCGTTTGTAGACCTGCAACATGCGACGGGTATTGCGGTGGTCGTACCAGGTCGTTGAGACCCGTACCCCCTCTTCGTATTCGGTTTGGCTGCTGTCGCCGTTCCAGAGATAGGTTGACCAGGTTCCATCCTTCAATCCGTTGTGAAAACCGCCTTGCTGGTGGATGCGCCGCTTGCCGTCCAGACCGCTTTTTTCGTAGAAGGCGACCACTTTTCCCGAAAAGCGGTCGCTGGTTCCCTTCATGTAAGCCACCCCGTTGCGGATGTCCAGTTTGGACAGCTCGACTTCACTGCAGCCGGCCAGCATCAGGACGCTGATCAGCAAGAGATACGATCTGTGCATCACTCTTCTCCTATGTTGCCTCGTCCGAATCGTGGTGCGTGACGAGCTGGTGCAAGGGTGACTCCGCAAAGAGTGCGCCAATCGATATTCGTGAACTATATCCGTATGTTATGGTAATCTTCCGCCGTGGGGACAGGCGAGGAAGGCAGAATTTGCCGCTTGCCCGGCAAGGAGTATCCGGGGGGAGTGGTTTGGCTTGAAAAAATCATGTTCACATCTGTTCATATTTGATGTATACATAATTGCAGAAGGAGGCCCCATGGAAAAGATGACCCCGGCACAGGAGCGGCTGTTGCGTTACGTTTTGCAGCATCAGGAGGTGCATGGCAAACCGCCTTCCTATCGGGAGATGGCGGAGGCCATGGGTTGGGCGTCGGTGAACTCCGTGGCCAGGGCGTTGGAGGAGTTGGAACGGCAGGGGGTGATCGAGCGGGTTCCCGGACGCAACCGCTCGGTGCGGGTGGTGGTGGATGAGGGGTTGCCCCGGGTGCGTCTGGCGGGGGTGATTGCGGCGGGACGCCCCATTGAGGCGACGGAGCAGATGGAGTGGTTGGAGGTTCCTCCCTATCTGGCGGGTCGGGGGGAGACCTTTGCACTGCGGGTATCCGGGGATTCGATGCAGGACGACGGCATTCTGGACGGGGATTTGATCCTGGTGGAACGGCGTTCGGTGGCGGAGAACGGGGAGATCGTTGTGGCGCTGTTGGATGGGTCGGAGGCCACGGTGAAGCGCTTTTCCCTGCAGGATGCGGTGGTGGTGTTGACGCCGGCCAATGCCACGATGCAACCCATGCGTTTTGCGGCGGGTCGTGTGGCGATATTGGGTGTGGTGACCGGGCAGATGCGTTCCTATCGGCGCAAGCCAGGTTGAAGGGTAACTATTCATGCCCCTGCCCAGCGCGGCATGATCGTGTCAACGGCGAAAGGAAAAGTCCCAGGG
>JADGAQ010000248.1 GCA_015231925.1 Magnetococcales bacterium | reverse complement strand
GGCTCCGCCCCGAACCCCGCCGGGGGGGATAATCCCCCCCGGACCCCCGTATTACCTGCCCACCTTGCCCTCTGCCTCCCCCTTAAAACAGCACCTTCATGCCCACCTGAACGTTGCTGCTCTCTTTGAACTGGCCGAACATGGTATTGGTGTTGCCAAAATAGTTGTTCACTTCGAAACTGCCCACCAAGGCATCGGTGAAACCATACTCCACATCAAACCGGTTCCAATAGCCGCCGCTCTCTTCCGCAATGGTGATGTTGTTGACCCGCCCCTGCTGCTCCGCGCCGAAAGGCTTGGACAGGAACAGCGAGCCGAACTCGCGATAATGAGCCCCTTTGCGCAGATTGTTGGACAGATGCAGCGTGGCCTGATCCGCAGTGTACCGCCCCGAATTGGCCCCGTTGCTCCCCGCTTCGTCGACGTAGTCCAGATTGATGAACTGAATGAACTGCACATTGACCATCAGATTGGTCAGGAAGGAGAAGTCCGCGCCCAGCACATACTTGAACTGGTCGGCCTCTTCCATGCGCATGCCGCCCACCAGATCGCCGTAACCCAGCTTGGTGCGATCGATGACCGGGGTCTTGGTCTCTTTTTGATAGAGGAACTCGGCCCGCGCCACCACCGGTCCCAGGGAGGCGGTATCGAAACTGGTGTCGAAGGCGGCGCCCATGCTGTGAATGCGGTTCAACTTCTCGGTGAAGAGCAGCGTGGGAACCTTGCCCGCCGCGCCGCCGTAACCGGGCAGGCTGACGGTGGTGGTGGGTCGTCCGGTGAAGGCATCCACCCCGGCACTGGTGGTCGGGGTGAGATTCTCCCCGCTCGTACCCTGCCACTGCATGTCGATGTAGGGGTTGGGGTCGTAATGCCACAGATAGTTGAGGGAGTAGTTGAAGTCGCGACCCAGAGTGCTTTTGTAACGCAGGCCCAGGTTGGGAACCGTCTCTTCCGGGTAGTCGCGCACATAGGCGGTTTTGGCGTTGACGAAGGCGTCGAAGGTGGCGAAAGTGGCGTTGGACATGTACTCGAAGGTCGAGTTGGGATTGTTGGCATCCCAGTTGGTCGTTCCGCCATCCACCAGGTTGGTGTTGGCGCTGATGCCCCCCGAAGCCGCCGGATAGGTGTAGGCCAGACCGTTGAGCATGTTGGCCCCGGTGACGCCGTTGCCCATGGGATTGGCGCTGGTGGCGAAGTCGTTGACCGTCATGTAGTTGATGGCGTTGAGCGGCACGCCGCCGAAAGCGCCGCCCGCGGCGAAATTGAAGAAGGTGCGGGAGATGGCCCCCATCTCGGGCACGATGTTGCGGAATCCGTTCACCGGACCGGTGATGGAGTCCACCCCCTTCATGATGAAGGCGTGACCCTTGTCACCATACTGGTTGAGGCCGGGAATGCGGCTCTCCTGACGTTGCGCCACCACGAACTGCAGATTGTCCTTGGGCGTCACGCCGACATCCGCCTTGGCCATCCACACCGGGATGCGGGATTCGTCCATGGTGTTCTGGGTGAACTCCCGCCAGTCGGTGGGGTTGATGATGTCGAGCAGCTTGATGCCGTCGGCGGTGCCCCAGACCAGTTGCTGCTTGCCCAGACGCAGATCGACCTTGCCCGCCTTGGTATCCACGTAAAGCTCTCGCAGCAGATCCTGCTGGGAGTAGCTTTGATGGCCCCGATAGCCGTCGATGGCCTCGATATCGGAAACGATGTTGACCTGTCCGTGCAGCCGGGCGTTGGATACCAGATCACCGTTGAAGAAGAGTACCAGGCTGTTTTCGAACTTCATCGCCTCACCGGCGCCATGCTCCCGGGTGTCGGTGGTGGAGGGGCGTTCGCCGATCACCGTGCCGCGCCTCTGAAAGAGGCCCGTCTCGTTTTTCAGATAACCGGAATACTCCCATTTGGCGTTGTTGCCACCCTCTCCGGCCTGAGCCTGTGCCAGGACCAGGACCGCGCTCGCCGCCAGACCCAACGTCAATGCTTTCTTCATGGTTCACGTTCCTTCATGCGGCGGTTTAACGGTTGATCTTGCTCAGGGTCTGTTCGCTCCACAGGCTCTCGTCCTTGGCGGTGTCGTACTGCACCACGTCATCGGGAATGCTGGCCATGGTTTCGTGGTTGCTGACCAGGTTTTTGCCGTACCAGTAGCGCCACTTCAGGGCGCGGGGATCGGAAAGCCCCAGCGGAGCCCAGTCGCGGTCGATGATCTTGATCTTCTTGTTGTCCTTGAAGAACTCGGTGCGGTAGTCGGCGAAGCTTTGGGTGTCCACATAGCTGATGCGGTAGTCGTACCACCAGTTCTGGAATTTGGTGGTGCTTTTGAGCTTGTAAACCTCCCGACCTTTGTGGTTGCAGGCGGGCTTGTGCAGATTGGCCAGATTGCCGCTGGCCTGGGCGGCGGGGATCTCCATGGCCATCAGGCACTCGTTGAAGCTCTCTTTGCCCTGCAACTCGTGGGATTCGTGGTGCGGCTTGCGCAGGGTGACATCCTCGAAGGTGAAGTCGGTGCCGCCCCAGGCGTCGTCGAAGGCGGGCTGGGCGAAGCGACGGATCTTGCGCAACGCCGGCAGCCAGATGGAGTAGGCCTGACTCTTGGCGTCGTCCACGAAATCGACGATCAGCATGCCCGTGCCGTTGAGCTTGCCGGAACGGAAGATGGCCAGATCCTTGGCCTTGGTTTCGCCGTCGCTGTATTCGTTGTTGAGATAACGCTCCACCGTGTTGGTCAGGGGCTCCTCGCCCGCGCTGCGCGAGGCGATGACGGTGATGCTGCCGCTCTGGCCCCGTTCGATGGAAAAGTTCTTCACGGCGTAAAAATGGTTGACGAAATAGACCTGACGCGCAATCTCGTCCGCGCTCGGGGCGCCGCCGGGATAGGGCAGACTGCGGGGTACGTTGTCCGCCCAGGCGGAGAGGGAGGCCAGCATCAATCCGACCGCAAGCGAAAGGCTTTTCCTGTTCATCAAATCGACCCTCATGGTGAGAGAGAAAAATGTGAAGCTACCCGTTCCCGCTGCATATTTCAAGCACTGCATCAACCATAAGTCCCTTTAATCAAAGGATAATAGGGTCAGTTTCGTGAATATTCGGACAGTATAAAAAAAATTAAAACCAGCAAAAACAGTTCATGCTGCGGGATTGGGTGCGTTCTGAAAAACAAACGCCACACTATAAACACAAAAAATATGTATATAAGACGATGTCGCTATTTAAGTATATTATTATATATTGATCTTGTGGGTCCGGGACGGGGTATCCCGATGCCTTGAACTGTCGGGGGTGAGGGCCTAACCTGAGCGGATTCAGGATCCTTTGACCGTTTGGGGAGTGACGATGGAAGCCGATGTGGCGATTCAGAGGGTGATATTGCGGCGCAAGCCGTTTCGGCGCACGTTGCTGGAGTCGTTTCTGGTGGTGGCGCTTTTGGCGGCGTCGTTGCCGGCGGTGATGGCTTTCAAGCGGCCCTGGGATTTTCTGGAGAGTTTGATTTATCAGGCGCACACCTTGTTGGCGGCGGTGCATGTGGCCATTCCGCGGGAGCAGGTGGCGGCGATGGGTCGGTTTGCCATGATGCATCGGGATTTGAACGAAGCGGAGATGGATGCGCGTCATTTGGCGGCGGGGTTTGGTCTGGTGGTGGAGGAGGGGCGGATTCCGCCGCTGGCCGAGGTGGGTTCGCTGGAAGGGGGTATGGAGGCGGAGAAGGTATTGGAGGCGGCGCGGTACTGGCAGGGGGAGTTGGAGTCCGAGCCGGGGTTGCGGGAGATCTTTCACCAGAGCAAGCGGTATTTGGGTCGTGTAGCGGAGATGGCGCGCACGGCGGGGTTTGATGTGGGGCCAATTTACATTATGGCCGATCCGGGTCGGGAGAAGGATCCTTTCTTCAAGGAGCAGATTCTTTTCGTGTTGGAGAGTACGGGTTGGCGCACGGGGGAGGATACCTTTCCGGGGCAGGCGTATGAGGTACCGGAGCGGGAGATGGGGGGGTGGCGTTCGTCGTATTTGCCGGAGTCGGGGGGTGGGCCGGGATTTTATCACAATCCGCTGCACAATCCGATTTTGCCGCGTTTCGACACGGACGAGTGGGGCACCTGGTTCACCAGTTGGATGGCGGGGTTTCCGCAGGATGGGGTGGTTTACTCTTTCAACGTCGATTTTGATGCCGCCAAGGTGAAGGCTTTGATGTGGACCTTGTCGATTACGGGTGGGGCGTTGTTGATGGCCACGGTTCTGACCATTTTGTTGGCGGCGCGGCGTTTGGCGGAGATGATCACCCGGCCGGTGGCGGCGTTATCGGACGGGGCGCGGGCGGTTCAGAAGGAGGATTTCTCCTATGTGGTGCCGCATCAGGGCACGGGGGAGATGATTGGGTTTATCGATGTGTTTAACGGGATGATTCGGGCGTTGCGGGAGCGGATGAATCTCAAGATGGCTTTTTCGCGCATGGTATCGGCGGAGTTGGCGGAGTTGGCGGCGCAGGAGGGGGTGGTGTTGGGGGGGCAGGAGGCGGTATGCACCATTATGTTCACCGATTTCGCCGGGTTTTCGACCATTACCCAGGGGGTTGCGGCGGAGCGGGTGGTGCAGGCGTTGAATGACTATTTCGCGTTGTTGGTTTCGTTGATCAAGCGGTATGGGGGTACGCCGGACAAGTATATCGGGGATGCGATTGTGGCCATATTCGGGGCGCCGGTTCGCATGGGGGATCATGCGGACAAGGCGTTGCGGTGTGCGGTGGAGATGCAGCGGGAGATGCGGCGGTTCAATCGGGAGAGGTTGGCGCGGGGGGAGATGGTTTTCGAGATGCGGGTGGGGTTGAATACGGGCAAGGTGTTGGTGGGAGCCATCGGGTGTGAGCAGAAGATGGAGTATACGGCGATTGGGGAGGTGACCAACATGGCCAACCGGATGGAGTCGGTGTGTCCGATTGGGCATGTGATGGTGGCGGGTGGGACGCGGCGGGCGGTGGTGGG
>JADGAQ010000247.1 GCA_015231925.1 Magnetococcales bacterium | reverse complement strand
CCCCCCCGACGGGTCCAGGGGGCACCCCTGGGACTTTTCCTTTCGCCGTTGACACGATCATGCCGCACTGTGCAGTTACTGAATAGTTATAAATTAACGATAAATGACAAAGTCAAAGGATAGAACATTTCTTTTTTTTGATACTTAGAGGATTAAATATTAAAAGTCAAAAGATCGGTCTCCGCTACAACCTCGGCGCCACCCGTCGGATCACCTCGATGGCGCGCTGCACATTCTCCATGGGCTGTTCCGGTCCCGAAGGCAGCATGATCAGGGTTTGGCAATAACGTTCGCTGTTGGGAAAGCTGCGATCCGTGGCCAAAAAGCCGTATTGGTGCAGACACGGGGCCTGGGCCTCGGCGATGATCCCCTCCTCCCGCAGCGCCGCCATCAGCGCCGTGCGATACCGGCAGACATATTCAGTGCGCAACGGCACCTGCCCCGCCTCCGGATCGACGAAAGTCTGTTCCAGGCCGCCGATCCCCGCCAGTCCCTCCCGGTAGGCGCGGTAGACCGCCCGCTGATGTTCGATGCGCCGGGGCATGCGATGCAACTGGGCCAGCCCCATGGCCGCCTGAATATCGGTGAACTTGAAGTTGGCCCCCGGAATGTCGTGCCGTTCGGAAAGATCGGTTCCCGTCAGTCCCTGATTGCGGATACGCCGCAACAGCGCCGCGTCCGCCCCGTCCCGGCAAACCACGAAGCCCCCCTGCCCGGTGGTGAGAATCTTGTTGAAACCCAGGGAGAAACAGCCGAAGCGTCCGAAGGTGCCCAGCGACTGCCCGCGATACCGGGAGGAGAAGGCCTGGCAGGCGTCCTCGATCAGGGTCAGGCCGTGCCGTTCGGCAATCCCACCCAGCCGCTCCACGGCTGCCGGGGTGCCGTTGACATGCACCGGCAGAATGGCCCTGGTACGGGGGGTGATCAACCCCTCCACCTGCTCCTCGTCCATGACCAGGGCATCGGCCCGCACATCCACCAGCACGACCTTGGCCCCCAGCAAACGCGGAGCGTTGGCGGTGGCCACCCAGGTGCGATCCGGAACCAGCACCTCGTCCCCCGGCCCGACGCCCGAGGCCAGCAGCGCCATGACCAGGGCCATGGTGCCGGAAGTGGTGCAAACCACATGCTCCACCCCCAGGAAGGCCCCCAGCGCCGCTTCGAATTCCGCCGTCACCGGTCCCTGACTGACGCGACCGGCACGCATCGCCTCGCCGATGCGGGTGATCTCCTCCTCGCCCACCTCGATCCACCAGCGGTTGATCAACGGCGCGTCGCTCATGAGGCGCTCCTCTCCCCCAGGTGAATGATCTTGCCGAAGCGTCCGTTCTTGTCCAGCAACCCGTCTGCGGAACCCCGCGTGGCGGCGCTCTTTTGGGTTTCGGTGCCGGAGGAGTTCTCCGCTTTGGGAAAGTAGAGCCCCAGATTGCGAATGGTGTTGCGCCGCCAGATCTCCAGCTCCTCCTGGGTGATGCCGGTCATGGCGGCGAAACGCTGCTTCTTCTCGGGGGTTTTGAAGTTGATGCGATCCCACTCCAGGGCCCGCAGAATATGCAGATCGTTGGGGGTGAACTGGTCGGTGGCGATGCAGCCCCGTCCGAAACCGAAATAGTCGTGGTTGCCGAAGGAGAAGCCCTCCGGCAGATGGCCCCCCTCCCGCGCCAGATCATAGAGTTCGGTGTAGGGCAGCGGGGTGGCGATGTGGAAGGAGGTCAGATCGGCATCCAGCAGGTCGGCGAAGTTGCAACTGTCGCGAATCTGGTCCCAGGTCTCTCCGGGGCTGCCGATGACGAAATCGACGGCGGTCTCCATGCCAAGCTCCCGGCAACGGCGCACCAGTTCGGGAACCCGATCCAGCTTCAGGGGCTTTTTCAGCACCTTGTCCAGCACATGCTGATTGCCCGATTCAATGGGGAAGATCACCTGATAGCACTTGCTCTCGGCCATGAGGTCGATCAGCTCGGGGGTGAGCAGGAAGGTGGTGATGTTGCCCGCCTTCCAGTGCAGATCGTAGTCCCGTTCGATCAGTCCGCCCAGAATGGCCCGGAAACGCTTGCGGTCGTAATTGAGCTGATCGTCCAGAAAGATCAGTTCACGAATGCCCCACTCCTTGACCAGCCAGTCGATTTCGGCCAGCACGTTTTCGGCGGAACGCTGCCGCACCTGTCGCCCGTCGATGGCGTGAGAGGAGCAGTAAATGCAGTGGAACGGACAGCCACGGGTGGTGGTGGTCACGGCATAGGGCAGGTAACGGGCGTTGTAGACGTTGCCGAAGTGGTGGTTGGTGGCGGAGTAGCGGTGCAGGCCCACCAGATCGTAGGCGGGTTGGGGAATGACATCGAGATCGGGAATCATGCGGGCCGGGCGGTTGACCAGCAGCTCGCCGTCGCGCCAGTAGGCGATGCCGTCGAAGGAGGCGAAATCCTCCGCCCCTTCGGCCAGCAGGTGCAGCATGCGGGGGATGCGCTCCTCACCCTCCCCCAGCACGGCGAAATCCGCCGCGTGGTTGCCCATGGCCAGCTCCGGGGTGGTGGTGGCGAAGATGCCCCCCACCAGGAGTTTGCGTTGCGGGTTTTGCGCCTTGACGGCGAGGGTCAGTTCGGAGACCCCTTTGGCATACTCCAGCGACATGGCGGTGATGCCCACCACGTCGGGATCGGCCTCGGCGATGCGTCCCACCACCTCCTCGATGCTCAGATTGTCGAGGTTGGGGTCGAGAACGCTGACCTCGTGTCCGGCGTTGCGCACGATGGCGGCCAGCACCGCCAGGGTATAGGGCGGCACCAGCCACTGCCGTTTGCCGAACCAGCTGGTGTTGGGCATGGTGATGAAGACGCGAAGTTTACGGTTCATGCTATCCTCAGGAGGTTCGAGAGGCGAGGATGGCCTGCACATAGGCGGTCACGGCGGCGCCATCGCCGGGTTCCGGCGACCAGGGGGCGAACTCCGACTCCTCGGGCACGAAGGGTCCGGGAGCGATTTCGTGAATCACCGCCGTGGGGGTCAGGGGAATCAGCATATGCCAGAGGGGACGGGCCAGACGATAGAGAAAGGTGCCGCCGCTGCCCACCTCTTTCATGACAATGGTGCGGGTGACCTTGCCGGCATCGTCGAAAAGCACCACCAGAACCTCGCCTTCCACGGTATGGAAGGTTTCGCTGCGTCGCAGATGGCGGTGGGGCCGGATGTAGGAGTCCTGGCAGAAGGCGATGAGCATCTCCTGGGAGGGATCCTCCAGGGTATGATGCAGGCAGATGCGGGCGCGGCGCATGGGTGCGGTTTCGGCCAGGCGTTTGATCTCCTCCACCTGGGTCCGCTGCAGCAGCAGCACCTCTTCACAGGGAAACAAAGCCGTCATGAAGCACTCTCCCGATCATAAAAACGCACAATCCTCTCCGCCACCGCGTCCACCTGGTCCGGACTCATCTTTTCGTGGGCGGGCAGGCAGAGGATGTGTTCCACCAGGCGTTCGGCGTTGCTCAGACGATCCCGCGGGGCTTGCCGATAGGCCGGCTGGTGGGGCATGAGGATAGGATGCTGGATCTTGGTTTCGATGCCGGTTTGGCTGAGGAAAGCCTGCAAGGCATCGCGGCGTTCGGCGCGAACGGTGAAGGTGTACCAGGCGTCCTGGCAACCGGGGCTCTCCTCGGGCAACCCCACCACGCCGCGCAGCCGTTCGCGATAGCGGGCGGCGATGGTGCGACGCCGCTCCAGGAGTTCCGGGAGATCCTTGAAGCGTTCCAGCAGAATGGCGGCCTGAAGGGTGTCCATGCGGTCGTTGAGGCCCGGCAGCAGGCAGGTTTCGCGATTGACGGTACCGTTGTAGCGCAGGGCCAGGAGTTTTTCGTGCAGGGAGTCGCCGTCGGTGGTGATCAGACCCGCCTCGCCGCAGGAGGCGAAGACCTTCATGGAATTCATGCTGAAGCAGGAGAGGATGCCGAAGGAGCCGGCGGGACGTCCTTTCTGTTTGGCCCCGAAGGCCTGGGCGGCGTCTTCGACCAGCAGCAGGTCATTCCGGGCGGCCAGGGCCTGCAGGGCCTCCATGGGGGCGATCTTGCCGGTGTAGTGAACGGGCAGGATGGCCCGGGTGCGGGGAGTGATCAGCCGGGCCACGCTATCGGGATCGATATTCAGATCGTCGCGAATGTCGGCGAAGACGGGGGTGGCCCCGGTCATGGCGATGGCGTTGGCGGTGGCGATCCAGGAGAGGGAGGTGGTGATCACCTCGTCCCCCGGCCCGAGGCCGAGGGCGCGCAGGGCCAGAAAGAGGGCGGCGGAACCCGATCCGACGGAGAGGGCGAAGCGGCGACCGAGGAACCCGGCCATCTTCTCCTCCAGCTCGGTCACCTCCGGCCCCAGGATCATGCGGCCATGCAGCAGCACCCGCTCCACGGCGGCCAGCAGACGCTGCCGGGTGGCCGCATCGGAAACACGCAGATCCAGAAAAGGAATGGTTGCAGGCATGCCACATCACACGCAGAGGGTTGAAGCCTTATTCTGGATTGTGGCACTCATGGCGGGATATTTCCAGGGTTCCCGGCTTCGGAAAACGCTACCGGAACGACGATTCCCCACTGGCGGAAACCGAACCTACGCAACCACCCAGTGGACGGAACGATGATCAAGGCCTTGGCACTATTTGCTTCTACGCTTTCGCAAGTCTTTCTGGTACCATTGCAGTGGGAGTGGAAAACAGTACTCAAGAGGTAGGCCATGAAGTTCATTGACCCGCGCATCGACTTCGCCTTCAAGAAAATCTTCGGCAGCGAGGATGCCAAGGATATCCTGATCAGCTTTCTGGAGAGCCTGCTCCGGCTGGAAGACGACCGTCGCATCGCCGAGTTGACCATCCTGGATCCCTTTCTCGCTCCCAGGATCCGGGAGATGAAATACTCCATCCTCGACGTGCGCTGTCGGGATCATCGTGGCATCACCTACATCGTGGAGATGCAGGTCCAGAAGGTGGCGGCCTTCGTGAAA
>JADGAQ010000246.1 GCA_015231925.1 Magnetococcales bacterium | reverse complement strand
TAATCGCCCCCGGACCCCCGTATTAATGAACGAATGAAACAGAAATGGAATTACCTGCAGTTCCACCCACAAATCAGAGTCGGATTCAAGCGGATTTCCTCGGAATGCTTCGGACATGAAAAAGCCCGCAAACCTTACCGGCGCGGGCTTTTTGGGATATCGTCGGGTCTTGTCGAACGTCAAACTGGCGGAGGAGCAGGGATAATCCGTCAAACCTTGTAACCTATTGATTTGCGATCAGTTTCTTGTCCATGGTGTACGATTTTGTGTGCCATAAATGTGTACCAGTCGCAAGGGGTGATGCAACTCCTCTGGGAAGATAAAAAATTCAGAAACCACCTGCAATACATGATATTTGCATATGTTTTCCTTCGGGAATGAAAGCGGCGAGATGGCGGTCAGGGGGAACTGACAACTCATCGCCACGATTCACCGACCAGGGACAATGCCGCATTCAAGACAGAATCCGAAAGGTACATGCCGTGTTCCCGCAGAACCGCCAGGACGGCACGAGCATTGGGGATGGCACCGTTCTGTTTGGCCAGGAGCACCAACCCCACAGTCCCCATGAGGGTGATGCGCAAGGTCTGGGCACAACGTCGCCCTGACTGGTCGTCGATCAGGGCAATGGAACCGGGTATGGACCGGGCCAGCGCCAGAACCGCAGACTCGCCAAGCCCCAAATCCCAGACCAGAATCTCGCCGGGTATCGCTGGAGCGGGTACAATCTCCAGCCACGCCGTTTCATTCAACGTCCGCACCGTTGGGTCATGTGGTCCTCTGGCGCGGATTTCCTGCACCACGGGTTGAGGCACCAGAATCGGGCGATGCAGATGCTGCAACAGGTGGATATGCCGGGAGCGCGCCAGAAAGATCAACGGCGAAGCATTGATGATGACGGGTTCAAGCAATGTTCAACTCTTGGCGCAAGGATTCCATGTCCACGGCAAAGACATCCACCTTTTCCGACGCCAACAGCAACAGGAAATCGGTCCGGTCCAGCCCTGCAACCTCGGCGGCCCTTTCCTGGGAAAGCAGACCCTTCTGATACCAGTGGATCGCGGCAGCCTTGCGCATCTCCATGGCAAACTCCCCAGGAGAACGCCGTAGGGAAGAAAAAACGGTGTTGGGCAGTTCCATGGTGAGGGTGGTCATGGCCATGTCTCCCGACAGAAAAGGGTGGATGCAACCAAGGGTCTGGTGGTTGAAGACAATCGCTTCACAATCCGATGATAAACCAACTTCAGAATAGCGCACTTCCTGTCGCGCCGATAGGGCAAATGCCCTGACTCAAAAACGGTGTGGCGTAACCAAGGAACTCCGCATGGTGCGTTCTCTGCACCTTCCAGTGATATGGGTTGGAAGGTGGTCTTTCTCGCCGTTCACTCACGGTCAAGACAAGTCGCCGCTTGGCGCGCGATACCCCGACAAAAAAGTAAGCGGTAAATAAACCCCAGGATTCCCCTGCCGGGTAGCTTGATCTCATTTCTGTTTCATTCGTTCATTAATACGGGGGTCCGGGGGCGATTATCGCCCCCGGCGGAGGTTGGACTCGGGCCATCCATGGCCCTCGCCCTTCGGGCGCCGCTTTGCGGCGTCCAATTCGGCTTTCCTGCCGAATTGTGGAGGCAGATGGAGCGGGAACGGTTCCACTGGTTGTGTCGTCCCGGAGAGGAGGTGGCGGTGATTACGGGCCAACAACTCAACTGGCTTTCCATTCCCAAAGCGCTTGCCACGGCGGCCACCCTGGCTTGGGTGGCCGTGTCCAAGTATGTCGATGCCCTGCCTTTGTACAGGCTGGAGAACCCGTTCGTGCGGATGGGCATTGATCTGCCCCGTGCCACCCTGTTGGTCAAATCGGGCCTTCTGGTTCAACCCCTGATCAACCTGCTGCGGGACCGGCTGTTCGAATATGGCGTGTGGCAGATGGACGAAACCCCGGTGCAGGTACTCGAAGAACCCGACAAGCCTGCCACCAGCACTTCCTACATGTGGGTGCAGCGTGGTGGTCCAACCTGCCGGGGGGGTAATCCTGTTCAATTATGATCCCAGTCGTTCCGGCAAGATACCCCTGGAACTCCTGCTCGACTTCAAGGGATGACTGCAGACCGATGGCTACGACGGTTACCTGGCGATAGGCGCACAACCTGGCGTAGAGCATCTGGCCTGCCGGGCCCATGCATGTCGCAAGTTCGACGAGGCGGTCAAGGCAGCCGGCAAGGGCGGCAAAACCGCCAAGGCTTCCCGAGGAATCGCCCTCATCCGCAAATTGTACGCTATCGAAAAACGCATCCGGCCCTTCGTGCCGGGCCGCAAGAACTGGCTGTTCAGCCATTCGGTTCAGGGGGCCAAGTCGTCAGCCAACCTGTACAGTCTGATCGAAACCGCCAAAGCCAACGGCCTGGAACCCTATGCCTACCTGCGCCATGTCTTCAAACACATCCCAACTGCCCGAGTCGTCGACGACTTCGATGCTCTCCTGCCTTGGAATCTTAACCCGGACAGGTCCCCAAAGATCAAGCCCGCAGTACGATGGGGTTCTTTGAGCGCTTACGTTACATGAAATCTTACCTGCAGTTCCACCCACAAATCAGAGTCGGATTCAAGCGGATTCCCTCGGAATGCTTCGGACATGAAAAAGCCCGCAAACCTTACCGGCGCGGGCTTTTTGGGATATCGTCGGGTCTTGTCGAACGTCAAACTGGCGGAGCGAACCATACGCCAAACGGAAAATTCTCCGCTCGGTTCGACTCCCGAAGAGGAGAATATTCCAATTTCTTTTCGATCTGGCGAGCGTGATTTCAGGAAGGCAACCTGTTGAGGGAGCAGGGGAATCGGGGAAGGTATAAAAATGTTCTTCAGCCCGTGTCCGTCACCTGCTCAGACCGGGAGGGCTGCACGCCACGACTCTTTCAGGGGCCACGTCCAGACCAATCCGGATCCGGCTGCATGGTTGACCGTTGACCGGGGGGTGCGTGGAAGTTCTCGAAGACCAGGAGGGCAGGGGGGTGCCATCGACCCTTTCTGAGGCCTGTACCAAAATGTAGGATACCGTCCTCTCATGGCTTCTGGCCATTTTTTCAAAAAAGCGCGAGGGCGGTTCCGCAATGCCAAGTTCGTTCATGTTCCTCCTGTGGACATGATGCCCTTCGGGCAAAAAGTCAACGGCAGAATCAAAGTCAACACCGTGGGGCTCTGCCCCACACCCTGCCGGGGGCCTGCCGGCCCTCAACCCCCCTCCAACCAACTCCTTCCAACTCCTTCGTTTCCTGATATATTCCAGGACCATGGAAACAATCCGTGGCCCATTCACACTCAAAAGGATCTTTCAGGAGAAATGGGGCCAGTTCCTCGCCATCTACCCTACACGGGTCACATGGGTCATCGCCTACACCGTCTGGAAAGATCATGAACTGTCGAGAACCTGATGGCCTCGGCTTTGTCACCTTTGCCTGCCCTGATCACCCCGATCAGACCTGCCAAGTCCCGCGATCCTGCAAGAGCCGTTTCTGCTCGGTATGTGCCAAGGTCCAGGTGGATCGCTGGGTTGCCGGGATGAATCAGATGTTTCCAAACTGCGGGTATTTCCACATCACCTTCACCGTCCCATCCCAGTTCAGGGAGTTGCTCTTTGAGAAACGTGCCTTGCTGAATGCCGTTTTCGCGGCTTGTGCCGAAACCTTGATCTCTTTTTGCGCCGAGCAAGGATTCCTTCCGGCAATTACCGCCGTCCTTCACACATTTGGCAGCGACCTCAAACGTCACGTCCACATCCACATCATCATTAGTGCCGGCGGGTTGATGCTGTCTGGTAAGGCAGAACGGTACACACGCTTCATGGAGCGGAAAAGAAAAAATCCCACAGCCCAAAAGAGGATCGTGACCGTTGTGACGGACAATCCCAGCTGGATCGAATGCCATGACTTTCCTTACAAAGTTCTCCATAAGCGATACCAAGCCCTGCTCATCAAGCACCTCAAGGAACACATCCTCAAAAATCTGAAATCAGATACCCCTGACCCAGACTTCAGACCCTTTTCCGATCCTGGCGTCATACAGAGCTTTTTTGATGACCTCAAGCAGCTCTACAAAAAAGGCTTCTTTGTCCATGCCTCAGGAGAGAGGCAAAACCTCATATGCACCGTCAAATACCTTGGCCGATATGCCCGCCGCCCACCGCTCTCAGAACTCCGCATCAAGGACTACACCGGCGAAATGATCACTTTTGAGTTCAAAGACTACCGGAACCACGAACGTCCAGTCCTTTACACGCTACGCACGGTCGAATTCATCCGAAAGCTGGTTCAACATATTCCTCCTCACTACTTCAATGTAATCAGGCACTACGGGCTGTTGGCCAGTCGGGTGAAGGCTGTATACCGAAAACTCACCGACAAACTGCTCCCACCATCGGCAAACGTCAAACCTGCTGCGGTCTGGCGCGAACGGCAAACCGCATTTCGGGGAGATGATCCATTGCTTTGTAGAATCTGTATAAAGGTCATGGCGTTCGTCTCCGCGAGTCTCCCAAAGCCCCTTAAATTGACACGGGCTGAATTTCAAGTCGCCTTCTCCTGACACTCCCTCCACGGGATAGCTGCGCCCTTTCTTGGATTTTGGCGATTCCTGGCTCAACAAGATCAATCTAAAGAATTTTCTTTCGTCTGATAAGGCATCAAACAAAAACCAGGTTTATCGATATGATAAAACCAACTGATAGCTGACTGAGGTCCAATTTTTTTATTTTTCCGAAACATCAAAATGACGGCCTACGCTCTGGTCTTCATCCACCTGGGCAGCAGGAGGGTCCATTGCAGTGCTCCGACCTGTTCTCCCGACGGCGGCTGGGTAACTCAACAGGCCCGCAACGCCTTGATATGGTGCGACGAACAAAGCGTCAAACCCCGATTCCTGATCCGCGACGCCGACACCAAGTTCTCCGGGCAGTTCAACGAGGTCTGGAAATCAGAAGAGGTCCGGGTCATCCAGATTCCTCATGGG
>JADGAQ010000245.1 GCA_015231925.1 Magnetococcales bacterium | reverse complement strand
TTTCAATATGTTATCTTTTAAGTATCAAAAAAAGAAAATGTTCTATCCTTTGACGTTTCTTGTCCAGGTTTTGTTGTAAATTTAATCGTTGAAAAATCAAAAGGCTGTTGTCGGGTTAGCTCGGCAAATACCGTTTCATCGGGCATGAGATGACCACCATCCGGCTTTCCCCCTCCTTCTCCTTCTGGACTCGGGACGTTATCGATTTTGATCAGGTTCTTGGCCAATTCGTCTGGGATCCGGCCGATCAGGAGGTCGAAATCGACCTGACGAGCTGCCAAACGGCCAATTATCAGGCGTTGGCGTTGCTGGTTCCCTACATTTGGAAGTTGGTCGCCAAGGGAAAAAAAATAACCGTAAAGCGAGTCGCCGAAAGAGGATCTCCGGGCGAAATGTGGTCCCTGATGGGGGCGCGAGGCTGGTCCCAGGTCTTGTTCAACGAAGATCAGAGCTTTCGGGGTGATCCCTTCAAGCCGTTGATGGCCATTCGCGGGACGCGGGACGTCGGCTTGGCCCTTTCCAGGATTGATGAATATACCAAAGAGTTCGAGATTTCGTATCGGGATATACTATATTACATCGTTTCTGAATTGATCTACAATACGGTGGAACACGGAGCCTCGTTTTTCACCAACCGGTTCAAACGAACCATGCGAATTCCCTCGCTGGTGCAGTTTACCTGGTATAAGACCCGCGACGAGCTTTCATTCCTCATCGCGGACACGGGCATGGGTATCAAAGCCCATCTGGAGCAGGCCTACCCGGTATTCGAGAATGATGCCGAGGCCATTATGTATGCCTTGCAGCCTCGGGTTTCCGGAACCTTCAACGATGCCACCGGGTATCGGGCGACCAACAATGCCGGGGTCGGACTGTTCATCTCCAGCAATATCGTGCGCAAGTTGCATGCGGACATGTATCTGTTATCCGGAAACGGGTTGGTCCATGTCTCCCCGATGGATGTCACCCGGAAAAATCTGAACTATCGTTGGCCCGGCACGGCGGTTTTGATTCTCGTCAAACTATCCAGGTCGACGGAAACGCTGCACTTTCAACGCATGATGGCGGAGTTGCGCGACAAGGCGGCCCGAGAGAGTTCCGTATCGGGAGATGCGGACGAGGACAACAAGGTCTACCTCTCGATTGAAAACTATTTTGGCAAGTATGCCGAGGATAAACAGGCGGCCATCCAGTATCGGGTGCGCCATCTGATGCCGGCGATTGCGGAGGGCAAGACCGTTCTCCTCGATTTTGCCGATGTACAGGGGGCACCCCACAGTTTTCTGAGCGCACTTCTGGCGGTTCCCATTCAAACACTGGGTCAGAAGGCCTACAAACGGCTGAAAATCCGCAATGCCAGTACCGAGATTCGCGAAACGATCGATTTCATTCTGGATGAGAACGTTACGGAAGGGGAGGAGTGAGTCAGGGTGTTGACTTTTAATCTTTTAAGTATCAAAAAAGGAAATGTTCTCTCCTTTGACGTGTCTATTATTTTTTGACTTTTCAGTACAAATAAAATACAAAATCCTTATGACAGACACGTCAAAGGACAGAATATTTCCTTTTTTTGATACTTAAAGGAAACATATTGAAAGGCGGGTGACCTACTTCCCTTCCATCACCACCTGTTTGCCTTTGTGGCCCTCTTTCAGGCGTTTGCAATGGAAGGCCGACAGGTTGTCCTGGGGATATTTCTCCACCAGCGCCTCGAAGGCGGCCAGGGCGCCCTCTTCTTCCCGTTCCAGCATGCCGAATGCGGCCATGTAGGCCTGCATCTGTTCACCGGCCATCTCTTCCGCCGTTCGGGGTTCGAAGGTGGGGATGGCTTCGCTTTTGCCCTTGAGGAACAAGTCGCCGATGGGGCGACCGGTGAAACCCGGTATGCGGGAGCTGGTGGCCCCGCTGATGCAGATCAGGGTGCCGAAATACTTGTTGGCCCCTTCCAAACGCGAGGAGGTGTTGATGGGATCCCCCAGGGCGCGATAATCGAACATGGTTTCGCCACCGAAGTTGCCCACCAGCACCGTGCCGGAGTGGACCCCGATGCGGGTGGCGCCGAAGGGGATGCCCTCGGCGGCGCACTCTCTGGCGTAACGTTGGGCGAACTCGTGCATCTCGGTGGCGCAGGCCACGGCGCGGGCGGCATGATCCTCCTGAATGACGGGTGCGGAGAAGAGTACGGCCACCGCGTCCCCCACGATGCGGTCGAGGGTGCCTTCGTGGCGGAAGGTGATCTTGATCATCTGGTCGAGGTAGTTGTTGAGGATTTCCACCACCTTGCCGGGGTCGAAACGCTCCATGAGGGTGGTGAACCCCGACAGATCGGTCATGACGAAGGAGCATTCGCGGGTTTCGCCGCCCAGGTTGAGCTGGTCGGGGTTGGCCACCAGATGGGCCACCCGGTTGGGCGAGACGTAGCGGGAGAAGGCCGACTTGATCCAGCGGGACTCCCGCTCCGAGGCGATGTGCCGGGGAATGGTGATGGCCAGGAACATCAGCACGATGGTGGTGGCGGGGAAGAAGGGGTCGAGCAGCAGCCGGCTCTCCACGAAGGCGAACCAGGTGGCCACGATCACCACGGCGGAGAGGCCCACGGAGACGACGGCACCGAACACCGCGCGGGCGCGGGTGAAGAGCAGCACCATGAGCAGCCAGATGATTCCGAGGCCCAGGCCGACCAGTCCGTCGACCCAGGCGGGCAGGGAGAGGAAGGTGCCTTGCAGAATCTGCTCGGTCAACTGGGCATGCACCTCGACGCCGGGGATGATCTCCCCGAGGGGGCTGAAGCGCAGATCGAGCAGTCCTTTGGCGGAGGTGCCGATATAGAGGATATGGCCGGCGATCAGGGTGGGATCGACCTTGCCTTCCAGAATCTGCCAGGCGGGGACATAGAGCGATTTGCGGTGGGGTGCGAAATGGAGATAAACCGCCCCTTCGGAGGTGGTGGGCACGGAGAGGGCGCCGATTTTGAGGGAGTCGATGCCGGTGGGGGCGATGGCCTTGACGGCGATGTTGCGGGCTCCCTGAGCCACGCGCAGGGCTTCGACGGAGAGGGAGGGCACGATCTTGTTCCGATGCTGCATCAGCAGATGCACACGGCGGATGACGCCGTCCTGATCGGGGACGAAGGAGAAGTTGCCGACACCGGGGGCGGCCTCTTCCAGCTCGGCCAGGTTGGCGATGGCGCCGTTGGTGTGTTTCAGGTAGGGCAGGGGATCGTCGCCGGCGGTGATGAACTTGGCTTTGACGGTGAAGCGGGCTTTTTCCTGGGCATCCTCGCTCAGGGTGAAGCCGGCCACCACCGGAGCGTTGGCGAAGGCTTCGGCCAGCACCTTGTCGTGATCGGGATAGGTGGCGGCCAGTTTGCCGGCTTCGGGGGAGTCGGGCCAGATTTTGGGCAGATTGGCGGGCGAGGTGCGATCCGGCTCGGCGAAGACGATGTCGAAGGCGATGGTGGCGGCCTGGAGTTCGGTGAGGCGATTGACCAGATCGGCCAGTTTGGTGCGAGGCCAGGGCCATTGTCCGTAGCGGGCCAAGCTTTCGTCGTCGATGTCGACGACCCGCACCGGCGCGCCTTCGGAAGTACGGGGGTGCAGGCGTTGCAGGGTGTCGAAGGCCTGGTTGCGCAACGACAGGAACAGGGGGGGCTTGACCACCTGCAGCCAGACGGCCAGGGCCAGCACCAGGAAGGAGGCCCAGTAGGGGGCGCTCTTCAGCAGCCAGCCGACGGATGAGGATTTTTTGGCAGCACCGCTCACCGCGAGATCTTTCGAAAGAAGGGGGAGACGAAACAGGTCGGGAAGTGGCCCTCTCCCGACCTGTATCAGGGCATCAGAAATCGAACATTTTCTGGGACTTGAGCTGATCGGTGAGCTTGATCACCCGCTGGGCCAGAACCTTGGCGATGCGGTCCATCAGCAGGAAGCCGATGGTGGGGTTGTCGAGCATGAAGGCGTTGAGCTTTTCCCCGTTGATCTTGAGGAAACGGGTGCGCCCTTTGCAGGTGATGCCTGCGGAGCGTTTGGTACTCAACAGGAAGGCGATTTCGCCGTAGAGTTCGTTGTCGATGCCTTGCAGACTGGCTTCGGCGGCGGTTTCGAGGGGAACGAACTTGGCCCCGACGCTGACCGATCCGCCGATGAGCAGGAAGAGATCCTGCCTGCCGACGTCGTTGTTTTCGGAGATGGCTTTCTGCCCGTCCTGAAAGTCCTGGATCTCGCAGAAGTCGGAGAGGGTGGCCAGGGAGGCTTCGTCCAACCCGGCGAAGAGGGTGGTGCGCTTCAGGATGGTCAAGGTCGCGGCATTCATGGTGGCCCCTTGGGGAATTGGCTCGGCAAAGTTGAATCCGTCAGGATGCCCCATATTGGCAGAAGCCGGACGTGGAATCCAGGAGAAGGATTGAGGCAATACATGGCAAGTCAAACGGGGGAGTTACCCCTCCTCGGCATCAGTCGCTGTTTGTTGGGGGAGTTGGTGCGTTACGACGGGGGGCATCGGCAGGATGCGGCGCTGGTGGAGGCGTTGCGGGCGCGGGTGCGGCTGGTGCCGGTCTGTCCGGAGGTGGAGGCGGGTCTGGGGGTGCCGCGGGAGCCGATGCATTTCGTCAACGCATCCGGCGGGCGGCGACTGGTCACCGTGGACAGCGGGCGGGATTGTACGGCGACGCTGTCGCGGTGGTGCGAGGTCGAGGCGCGGCGATGGCAATCCCTCGGGGTGCGCGGGGCGGTGCTGAAGGCGCGATCCCCTTCGTGCGGACTGTCGGTGGTCGTCTCGGACGGGTCGACCACGCCGGGCTTGTTCGTCGAGGCGCTGGCCCGTTTCGCCCCCGGAATCGTTGTGGAAAACGCCGAAAACCTGGCAGACAACGCCTCCTTCGAGGCTTTTCTGGCCCGGATCAGTGGTTGCCGGGCAGCAGTTTGAGCAGGGCGATCATAATACCGGAAGTGCCGATCATCCATTTAATTCCATTTCTGTTTCATTCGTTCATTAATACGGGGGTCCGGGGGCGATTAT
>JADGAQ010000244.1 GCA_015231925.1 Magnetococcales bacterium | reverse complement strand
CCGGATTGCAACGCGGCCAGGGACCAAAAGATGGTGAATGTCAACACGCCCTAGTCGCCGGAGCAGTCGCTTCACGGCGCACAAGCCATCAAGGGAGTACGATCATGTCCGCACGGGAGTTGTACCGGGAAGGTCAGTTACTGCTGACCGAAGGAGAGGCTCCAGGCTGCATCACCATGGTATCCGGGGCGATAGAGATCGGGGGGATGGAGGTTCCCTGGCTGATGACCCGGGCGGTGGCTCATCTGCAACTCGGGCAGTATGCCGAAGCCATGGCGGATTGTGACGAGATGATGCGTCTCGATGTGGAGAACCCGCAGCTCTATTTCCTGCGGGGCACCCTGTGCCGCCGCATGAACCGTGCGGAGGACGCCATCGCCAACCTGACCCAGGCCATCCAGATCGATCCGAACTACGCCATCGCCTATCTGGAACGGGCCATCTGTTTCATGCAGTGCCAACGGACCGCCGAGGCGGAAGAGGATTTGCGCTGGGTGGTGATGTGCAACGAGACCGCCCTGCAGGGTTTCGGCGACGAAATGGGCATGATGCGAACCCAACAGGAGGCCGTGGAGGCCATGCGGGAGGGCGAGCGGGACTATCCCCGTCTGCGCATGCCGGAAGCCGAGGTGGAGGAGATGTTGCGGGTGTTGCAGTAGGTCGTTTTCGCCCGTTTCCGAATCTTCGCGTCGGTCGAATTTGAGGAGTGTCCGCCATGCATGTCGAACCCGCAGTCGCCAGTCTCCTCTCTCGCAGTTACAAACACGGATTTGTGACCGCCATCCAGGCCAATTCCCTGGCGGAAGGCCTGGATGAGGGGGTGATTCAGGCCATCTCGACCAAAAAAGGCGAGCCGGAATTCATGCTCAACTGGCGCCTGGCCGCCTATCATCACTGGCTGGGCATGAAGGAACCCCGCTGGTCGAGCCTGCGGTATCCGCCCATCGACTACCAGGGCATCCGCTACTACTCCTCCCCGTTTGCCGACGACCGCGTACCGGTGAAACTGGAGGATGTCGATCCGGCGCTGCTGGCCACCTACGAAAAACTGGGGGTTCCCCTGGGGGAACGGCTGGCCCTGGCCGGGGTGGCGGTGGATGCGGTTTTCGACAGCGTTTCCGTGGCCACCACCCATCGCGAGAAGCTGGGGAAATTGGGGATCCTCTTCTGCTCCATGTCGGAAGCCCTCCGGGAGCATCCCGAGCTGGTGCGGCGTTATCTGGGCACGGTGGTCCCTCCCGGAGACAACTTCTTCGCCGCCCTCAATGCGGCGGTCTTCAGTGACGGCACCTTCTGCTACATCCCGCCGGGGGTGCGCTGTCCCATCGAGTTGTCCACCTATTTCCGCATCAACGCCGAAAACACCGGCCAGTTCGAACGCACCCTGATCGTGGCCGACAAGGGGAGTTCCGTCTCCTATCTGGAGGGTTGCACCGCTCCCCAGCGGGACCGTCATCAACTTCACGCCGCCGTGGTCGAACTGATCGCCTTCGAGGGGGCCGATATCCGCTACGCCACGGTGCAGAACTGGTATCCGGGGGATGCCGAGGGGCGCGGCGGCATCTACAATTTCGTCACCAAACGGGGGGAGTGTCGCGGAGACCGCTCCCGCATCGCCTGGACCCAGGTGGAGACCGGTTCGGCCATCACCTGGAAGTACCCCAGCGTGATTCTGCGGGGCGAGGGCTCCACGGGGCGTTTTCACTCCGTGGCCCTGACCAACCACCACCAGCAGGCCGACACCGGCACCAAGATGATCCACATCGGGGCCAACACCCGCAGCACCATCCTCGCCAAGGGGATCTCCGCAGGCCAGGGGCACAACGCCTACCGGGGGCTGGTCAAAATCCTCTCTTCCGCAGCCGGGGCGCAAAACAGCAGCCAGTGCGATTCCCTGCTCCTGGGCTCGGCCTGTTCGGCTCACACCTTTCCTTACATCGAAGTCAAAAACGCCTCCGCGCGGGTGGAACACGAAGCCACCACCTCCCGGATCAGCGAGGATCAACTCTTCTACTGCCGACAGCGGGGGTTGGGCCGGGACGAGGCGGTCTCCCTGATCGTGCATGGCTTCTGTCAGGAGGTCTTTCGCGAGCTGCCCATGGAGTTTTCCCTGGAGGCTCGCAAACTGCTTGCCGTCAGCCTGGAAGGGAGCGTGGCATGAACATTCTGGAAATAAGCGATCTGCATGTTTCCATTGGGGAAAAGTCCATTCTGCGCGGCCTCGATTTTCAACTCGGGGAGGGTGAGGTTCACGCCCTGATGGGGCCCAACGGGGCCGGGAAAAGCACCCTGGCCAATCTCCTGGCGGGTCGGGCCGATTGTCGGGTCAGTCAGGGGGAGATTTCCTATCGGGGTCGGGATCTCCTGGCCTTGTCCCCCGAGGAGCGTTCCCGGGAGGGCCTCTTCCTGGCCTTTCAGAATCCGGTGGAGATTCCCGGCGTCAGCAACGCCCGTCTGTTGAAGGAGGCCTACAACGCCCACCTCCGCCATCGGGGCCTTGGGGAGATCGACGCCATGGTCTTTCGGGATCACCTGCGCCGTCGCCTGAGCCCCTTGGGGCTGGGGGAGGAGTGGCTGCTGCGCCCGGTCAACGCGGGATTCTCGGGAGGGGAGAAAAAACGCAACGAACTGCTGCAGATGCTGGTGCTGGAGCCGCGCCTGGCGATCCTCGACGAGATCGATTCGGGCATGGATATCGATGCCCTCGGCAAGGTGGCCGAAGCCATCACGCTTCTGCGCGAGAATCGCTGCGCCGTGCTGCTGATCACCCACTACCCGCGCCTTTTGGAGCAGGTGGCGCCGGATCGGGTGCATGTGCTGCTGGGCGGACGCATCGGCCTTTCCGGTGGCCGCCAGTTGGCGGGACAACTCGAAGAGCGCGGTTACGGCTGGATCGAGGAGGCCGTGGCATGAACGACTTCACCGCATCCTATCGCAACCTCTTTCTGGAGGGGGAGTCCGGCTTCCCGGGGTTTGCCACCCCGGCCATCCGCTCCTCCCGTCGGGCCTCGTTGCAGCGTTTCCTGGAGCTGGGCTTTCCCACCCAGTTCCTGGAAAACTGGAAGTATACCTCGGTCCGGGCCCTGTCCCGAACCCTGTTCAAGCCCCCCAAGTCGGTCTGCATGGGGTTGGTTCCCGAGGATCTCGACGCCTTTCTGCCCGAATCCCGCTATCGTCCGCGACTGGTCTTCGTCAACGGTTTCCATGTGCCCTCGTTATCGGACCTGGGCAAACTCCCCTCGGGTGTCCGGGTGGTCAGCATGGCCCGCCTGGCCAATGAATCACCGGGGGAGATCACCGCCGCCCTCGGTCGGGAGGTCGTCGCGGAGCCGGGTTTCACCTCCTGGAATCAGGCCTTCTGGCCGGATGGGGCTTTTGTTCGGGTGAGCGCCGGAGCCCGTCTCGACGCTCCGTTGCACCTCTTGTTTCTGACCACTCCGTCACGGGAGGCCCAGGCCATCCAGCCCTGGAATCGCATCGTGGTGGAGGCGGAGGCCCGTCTGCAACTGGTGGAAAGTTACGTCACGCTGGGCATGCCGCCTCATTTGAGCAATGCCCGGACCGACCTGCTGATGGGCCGGGGAGCCCGGGTCGATCACCTGCTGCGGCTCGATGAATCGACTCTGACGCACCATTCGGGCCGTATGGACATCCGCCAGGAGGCTTCCAGTCAACTGGATTCCCGGCTCTTTTGCCGGGGTGGGGCCCTGACCCGCCAGGAGGTTTGTCTCAACCTGAACGGCCAGGGAGCCGCCTGTCGCCTGGATGGCCTTTTTATGGCCGAGGGGCGGCAGCACATGGATTTTCAGACCCGCATTCACCATCAGGCCAACGCCACCCGATCCCGACAGCTTTTCAAGGGTGTCCTCGACGGGGAGTCGCGAGGGGTGTTTCACGGGGTCATCCAGGTTCCGCCGGGCGTGCGAGATACCGAGTCCCGGCAGCGTAGCGCCAATCTGCTGCTTTCCGATCAGGCGGAGATCGATACCCTGCCGCAACTGGAGATCTTCAACGATGCCGTGCAATGCGCTCACGGGGCCAGTGTGGGCCATGTGGACCAGGAGGCGATGTTCTACCTGCGGAGCCGGGGTTTGAAGGAGAGCGAAGCCCGACGCCTGCTGGTCGAGGGCTTTGCGGAAGAGGTGCTGCAGGATCTCGAACCGCTCTCCCTGCGGGATTGGCTGCGTCGGCAACTGGGAGGGCTTTGCCATGATGATCGATCGTGAACTCTACGAGGAGACCCTTCTCGACCACAATCGCCACCCGTATCACTATTTGCGGGTTCCCCAGGGGACCAACCATACGGCTTATGGTTTCAATCCCACCTGCGGGGACGAATTCACCCTCCATCTGCGGGTTGAAGAGGGCGTGATCCGGGAGAGTGGTTTCGAGGGGGTGGGCTGCGCCCTTTCCGTGGCTTCCGCCTCCATGATGGCCAAGGCTCTGGAGGGGTTGACCCTGGAGGAGGCGGAGGCGCTGTTCCGCCGCATGACGGCTTTTCTGCACGGGGGGGAGCCCCTCCCCCCGGAGCAGCCGGGGCTCGGCAGTCTGGCGTTGCTGGGTGGTGTCTTTGACTATCCCGACCGCATCAAGTGCGCCAACCTGGCCTGGCATATCCTGCATGCCGCATTGCAACAGGAACAACACACCGTGTGTACGGAATAGGAATATCCCATGGATACGCTTCGTGAAAAGGTTATCGCCGCTTTGCGCACGGTTCTGGATCCGGAGTTTCCCATCAACATCTTCGATCTGGGACTGGTTTATCGTCTGGAGATCCTGCCCCTGGGGCTGGTCAGTGTGCAAATGACCCTGACCGCCCCGGCTTGTCCCGTGGCGCAGGCCATTCCCGAAGAGGTCGCGGAGGTGGTGGGCCGGGTTCCGGGGGTCAACGGGGTCGATGTGGAGCTGGTCTGGGATCCCCCCTGGAGCCGGGAGCGCATGAACGAGGAGGCCCGATGGCGCATGGAGATGCTTTAATCGTTTGACTTTCAATATGTTATCTTTTTATAATCAAAAAGAGCGCCTGTTCTATCCTTTGACTTTTCAGTAATCCTTATTTCAAAG
>JADGAQ010000243.1 GCA_015231925.1 Magnetococcales bacterium | reverse complement strand
GTTCTGGGCATCAGCGTCGTTGTAATCCTGCCAAGCAGCGTTCATGTTCATGGTGTGATCTCCTGGTATCGTCAGTTGGAAGCAGAGTTGGCGGTCTCGGCGGGGGCCGGTTGACCGTATTCAAGGCGTTCATGGATGGGGCGCACCGGGCCGCTGATCTTGGTCATGAGGCGGCCCAGATGGGGTTCCTCCACCATGGCGAGGCGTCCTGAGCGATCCTTGGCTGGAAACCCCCAGGGGTTCATGGTGTGGCAGACGAAGGCGCGGTACAGTTGACCGCTTTCGGTCGGCAATTCCGCCATGGTGATGACCTGATCGACGATGCCGGGCAGCTCCAGTCCAGTCTTGGAACCTTCGATCTGAGGCGCGAAGAAGCGGCGGTTGAAGTCATCCACCTTCTCGTCCAGGATGCCGACGAAGAGGATGTTCTTTCCCCGGGTGTGCTGAAGGTGGGTCAACCAGGCGATCATCTCCTGGCCATGCAGACCATAGGCCCCGCGCAGGTCGGGCTTGCCGGTCTTATCCGAGAAGGCTTGCGGCTGGCCCTTGCACCAGTGAAAGCAGAGCCGCCCGGCCACGGTGAGGCTGTCCACGAAAATGGTCTGGTATTTGTTCAGCACCGCCGGATCGCCGAACTGCTGGCAGACGGCATCGTAGTGTGCCTGGGAAAAATACTGGTCGTTGCGCAGGGCAGGGTTGGGGCCGCCGATGAAGACGGCGAAGTCCCGGCACTCATCCCAGGTACGGGGGCGGATGGTGTCGCCGGGCCAGCCCTCGACCGCCAGATCCCCGGCTTCCAAGTCGAAGAAAAGGGTTGTCTCCGGGTCCAGGGTCCAGAGCTGGGAGGTTTTGCCGATGCCCGACTTGCCGAAAATGCAGGCCTTGATAGCAACCCCCAGGTGTGGAGGCGAACCCCTCGGAGGTGAAGAGGGAGGTAAGGTATGTGCAGAAAAAAACTTGAAGGGTGCAGGAACTTGCCACCGGAGGAGGGACACCGGGATTGGAGAAGCAGGACGCAATCATGAGAACCTGAGAAACAAAAAGGGTCGCATGAAGGCGACCCGAATGTTTTGTTATCTAAGGAGTGTACTATCGGGAAGGCCAGTTATCGGGGACGAGTTTATTCCCTTCGTCACTCCAATCCGCAACGTGATTGATGTCTTTAACGTGCCCCCACACGCCCCCCATTGCATGATCAAGGACAAGTACCTGGGGTCGATAGGGTTGCTCCTCTTCCTGAACAACCCGACCAAAGGCGGAATAAATTTTCTTTAAGGCTTCGATAGAAACGTCCAGGGAAAACTCTGAACGTTTCTCAATTAGCTCTTCGGCATTATAACGCTGAGTCAGTTCTCTTGGATAATTCAACTGGCTAGGTTGATCGAATACAATAAAACCAGGAACTGGCGAATTGTTATCCCGGAAGAAACGATGCAAACCCAACAATAAGGCTACATGGTATCCGACCCAGTTGGCCCCGCTGCCAATGGCCCACAATGGGTCTTCCCGGTCGTCAATCAGAATGCTTATCATAAGATCTTTAATCTTAAGTTTAATTGGGGCTGCTGGATTTTCAATCTGCAAGTTTGAAACCAACTCCCCTGTAAGGAAGGAAATCCTCTCCAATGCATTAGTCATGCCTTGCTCAGAACGCCTGATATCACTAACAAGGGAGTTAACAAGATTTCTGATCCGTTCAATCTCCCCGTTCAAATTATTATCCTCCTGGGCAGTTTCGTAACCTGTTATGGCTTGGCGCAAGGCACCAATGAATTGATTTAGGGCAGCCGTAGTGAAAGAAGATTCACTCTCCTTATCGGATTTGCGATCCAATAGCTTCAATTCATCCCGTATGACTGCCAATTCTTTCGCCAGTTCGTCAGTTCTCTTTTTGATTTCGTGATAGTGTTTTAGGTAGAGAGCAGGGGGCTCACTTGGGAGTTTACGGGATTCCTGTTCCATAGATTCCAAAGAAGCACAAAGCTCTTCAAGTAAATTGTGGGTAGCACCAAACGCATTTTCGCTTTTACACAGCGGACAAATGGATATATCCTTGTCACTAATCGCCTTATATCGCTTTCGCAGCTGGCTGGACAGTTGTAGGCGACTGTGTTGAACCTCAATGGCTCTTCGGTATCCTTGGGACGCCTCCCGCAATCCATCCATATTCTGAATTCGTCGTTTGAAATCCGTCAATTCCGCATCCTTACTTCTCTCCTCTTGCTCCAAGTCAATTTTGCGTCTGCTTAATTTTTCAACCCGTGATGAGGATAAATCAACACCACTGAGAGCGTCACTAATCACTCGCCGTAAACGGTCTATTTTGGATGGAGCATCCTTGAGGATGGTTTCACTTGGGTCCAATAACCCCCGTACTCGAGCATCGGATAACCACCGATCCAGTTCCCTCTGGAACCCCTCAGCCTCATTATTTTTTTGTGTGAGAAGTCGTTCTTTTCCCCTGAGTTCTTTTTCCGCTTCGACCAGACGCCATCGTGCATCAAGAACCCTGGCGTTTTCTGCGCCCAAAGCAAATGGAAATACGCGCTTGAGCCGTTCAGTATGAATGGCCGTGTCAGTGCGATAGAATAATACACGGGGGTTAGCGATAAGATATTGAGGCTGGAAACAAAATCCAACCAGATCCCGAAAACTGGAACGATTTTCCGATGCCTCTTCAGGGTCGATTGGACCATCTCCAAGTTTCACGAGATTGTCAAGATGGTGAACGACATTATTCCTGCTGGCGTTCTTGTGTGGGGTAACATTAGAAATTTTTATCTCTTCTCCTTCCAGGATCAGCATGTTTTCGCTGCCGCCCTTGTTGTCGCCTTGGTCTTGGCGAGCCAGCAAAAGTTCCCCCCGGTTGGTTTTAACCCGTACCCCATACCACGCGCACTTGTTACGGATAGGTCCAACTGGGATGCGGGCTTCGGATGAGCCCAAGCAATAATCTAAAATGGAAATTACAGCTGACTTTCCGGAACCGGAAATGCCCGTAATAATGTTCACCTTGCCCGGCTCGAAGCGAAGCTGTTTAGGTGGAATTAAAGGATCATGAGGCCACAGGATCAGTTCTAGAATGTCGAAGCGCATCAGAAATAGACCTTGAGATGGAGTGAGATATCAGAGAGAGAACGTCCTTGACATAACCTTCCAAGTTTTCTTGCAGTATTTAGCATGGGGCGCACCCGTTCAGGGATATTTGCAGTATTTAAGGCTGGTCGTCTTGAGACAATCACTCCTTGTTCGGAATCGAAGATTAGCAAACCGCAGGCAAGAGCCATCGCCAGGGAGTCCATGCTTAAATTTCGGGAAGACTCAACCATTTTATGAAGCAAATAGACGTCACTTTGTAATTTTTCTCCCAAACCTAACAATCCAGATGGTTGATTCGTTGCTTTTATTTTTTTCGCGGTTGATTCATGCAGAGCCAAAGGGATGGGAAGGAAAATCATAGGGTAAGTAACAAGCTCTTCTGTTTGTCTTCCGTCTTCACAGCCATCTACAAAACTTCGTTGAATGACCGCGCCGAGAGCAGGATTGTGCATAATATGTGTAATATAAGAGAGGGTTCTCACGTTGCGTCGTCCTCGGGCATGTACTCACTGGGAAGTAATCTTAGATAATCAGGATGCCAGCCCAATTTTCGTTTGTTTGATAAATCATGATAGACCCCGGGAATGAATCGAACTCCTTCGCTAATAATTTTTCCATCCAAAGAAATTTGTAGCTTCTTGCATTCAAGATAGGTGCTCTGTCCTTGCGAAATCTCATCTGACGGATGAGCCAGTTTGCTTCTTTTATTGTTATCCCTCCATCGCTCCATCAAACTCTGATGGAATTTATCAAACGTTTGACCATCTATGGTCCCCTTCTCAGACCAATCGGTAATATCAGCATATGCCCAGAGATAATGTTTGGCTGCTTCAAATTTTTCATCTTCATAATCAATTAAATCCAACTGCCTAAGAAAGATTGGTTGTGCAGATACAGTGCTGTCGACATCATCCGGATTTGGCGGGTTGGTAAATGAGTTGAGAATCCGGTTGTCTCGCAAATTGAGGGTGATTTCTCTTAATCGAGTTCGGAACAATTTTACCGGTATTATGGCATAGGAACCACCCTGTTCCAGTTGCTTCATGATTTCACTTTTAACCCACCCGCTACAGGCTTCAAACACTAATTTTGCTTCGGATAAATCAAGACTCTGGTTTGCTTTCTGAAATAATTCAAAAACCTCAACCGATGAGTCTCCGCTGCCTGTTTCGAGTCTGAAACTCTCAATTAAGAGCAATACATTTTCTTCATGCTCCTTACTCAATATTTTATCGATGTATTTTTTGATGTTAGACTTCGGAGGGTTCTGATGAAATGTGTTACGAATTATTTGTAATTGTTTTCCTGAATTTTCTCTTGAATTGGCACCATGCAAGCCGTTTGCAATCATTCCGGAAACATTTTGCAGGACCGACAAGATGAACCTAGTGTTAAGAGGGGTTAGCCTCCCCTCAATGATTGCGTTGAGCCAATTATAGAAGGTCTTCCATAAATCAACGGATCGGTCTGCAACGGGATTCCCTGTTGTGCTGCTTTTATCCTCTTCTGTGGTGACCGAACCATCGTCCTTTTCAACGGCAACATCCCCTAATTTCTCAAACGCAACCACATCTCCTGGCTGGCTGCTTAAAAGCCAGAAAAGACATCGTCTTTCTTGGTAATAATACCCAAGAGCCTGACCGCCAGCTGCCGTATTCGATATGGGCATCACTCATTCCGTAGGGCATTGCGCTGTGTGTTTAGGTATTTTTAATCACTAATTAATAAGTATCAGAAATTATCGAAAAAATCAAATTAATTTCACGGCAGAGTTCCCGCTTTCCTGTCCACCGACCAACGCCTGGACGAGGTGGCCTTCATCCTCGCCGCCGGGGTACGTCGACTGCTGGAAATGAGAAAAACGGAGAATATTCCACTGGATAAGTCGCCAACCATACGCCCTTATGGTCGAAAAAACAACCAGGGGAGAAAGGGCATGAGCGGTATCAACGTGATCAAGCAGGTGGCGGCCCTGCCGGGCATGACCACCGCCGACCTGAAAGGGATGTGGAAGGAGTTGTGCCAGTCGGAGCCGCCGCCCTACAACCGGGCCTTCCTGGTGAAACGGCTGGC
>JADGAQ010000242.1 GCA_015231925.1 Magnetococcales bacterium | reverse complement strand
GGGGTCCGGGGGGGATTATCCCCCCCGGCGGGGTTTGGGGCGGAGCCCCAAGGTTTTATCCGTTGACGTGTCCGTAAGCGGTCCGCTGCACCAAGGGAAAACGCATCAGCCGATCTCCCGCACGGCCTGACTGTTTTGCAGCGGACCGCCGGAGGGGGCCAGGGGAGGGCCTCATCCTCCCCATCCTTGAAGGTGCCGACAAGACGCAGCAGGGACTTTCGAATCCGCAGCCCCACAAGCCCAGGCCTGTAACCATCCCCAAGGAGCGCCCATGTTTCGCCTTGCCCCGACACTGCTGCTTCTCGTCGCGCTGACCCTCTGCCAGACCGTCCGTGCCGAGGAACCCCGTCTCTCCACGGGCCAAACCCTCTATGTTCCGGTTTACAGCCACATTCTGCACGGCAACCTGGACAGCGACGGCATTCCCTCCAAACTGCTGCTCTCCTCCATGCTCTCCATCCGCAACATCAACGCCAAACACCACCTGACCATCACCGGCGTGCGTTACTACGATACCTCCGGCAAGCTGCTGACCAACTATCTCAAGGAACCGGTCACCCTGGCCCCCATGGGCTCTTTGGAATATTTCGTGGAACACAGGGAGCGCCGTGGCGGACCGGGGGCCAACTTCGTGGTAGACTGGAAAGCACCCCTTGCCGTCAATCCGCCCATCACCGAATCGGTCAACGCCTACTTCTTCGGCAACCACACCTTGGCCTTCTCCAGCCGGGGCGAAGAGATCCTGCCCGTCCCCGAAACCACTCCCTGACCTCTCCTCCGAGTCATTCACTGCGGAAATAGTTATATTTTCCTTTCCGGTATCTTTTTATAGCAATGTGAATGGGTTTCGTTTATACTCCGCCATAAATAGTGAGATTCTGCCCTTTGGCAGGTTGACCGTTATGCGGAGGATGAAATGCGCCTGCAAGACGTCAAAATGCGCCCCAAGCTCATTGCTTTATTTGTATTATGCGGACTTGTTCCCATGCTTTCCGTAGCCATCTTTGCGACAGGGGCCTCTACGGATGAGTTGATGCGTACCGCCTTCAACCAGTTGAACGCGGTACGGGCCATCAAGAAGGGGCAGATCGAGAAATTCTTCGGGGAGCGGTTCGGGGATTTGCAGGTTCTGGCGGCGAGCGGCGATGTCAAACGGGCGCTGGTGGCCATGGAAGAGGTCTTCGAGAAGGAGGGCGGCAAGGCGACCGGATCGGCCTGGGAGGCGGCGTCCAGGGAGCATACCGCCTGGCTGGACCACTTCGTCAAGGAGTACGGCTATTACGACCTGTTCCTCATTGCCGTGGACGGCGATGTGGTGTGGACCCAGGCCCGGGAGAGCGATCTGGGGCAGAATCTGATCAAGGGCGGTCTGCGCGGCAGCAGCCTGGGCAAGGCCTACGATCAGGCGATACGCACCGGCAAGCCGGCGGTGGGGGATTTCGAGCCTTATGCCCCTTCCAAGGGGGAGCCCGCCGCCTTCGTGGCCACACCGGTGTCGATGAATGGCAAACAGGTCGGCGTGGTGGCGCTGCAACTGTCGCTGGAGGCCATCAACACCGTCATGCAGCAGCGGGACGGCATGGGCAAAACCGGGGAGACCTATCTGGTGGGACCGGACAAGCGCATGCGCTCCGACTCCTTCCTGGACAAGACGGGCCATTCGGTGAAGGCCTCTTTCGCCGGGTCCATCGAAAAGAACGGCGTGGATACCGAGGGTTCCAAGGCGGCCCTGTCCGGCGGCAGCGATGCCCGCATCATTACCGATTACAACGGCAATCCGGTGCTATCCTCCTTCGCACCGGTCAAGGTGGGCGAGTTGAGCTGGGCGCTGTTGGCGGAGATCGACCTGGCGGAGGTGCGGGAGCCCATCGAGGCGCTGGTGCGCTTCAACGCCCTCCTGGCCCTGGGCATGACGGCTCTGCTGGCGGGACTCGCGGTCATGATGGCCAACAGCATCGCCAACCCCCTGGCCAACTGCTCCTCGCTTCTTGGCCGGCTGGCGGAAGGGGATCTCTCCATCAACTGCCATCAGAACCGGAAGGATGAGATCGGCCAGTTGTCGATCGCCATGGGGGACATGTCGTCCAAATTGAGAACCATCGTCGCGGAGTTGCGCACAGCCACGCAGAACGTCTCCTCGGGCAGCCGGGAGCTTGCGGAGGCGGCGCAGTCCCTCTCCCAGGGAGCGGTTTCCCAGGCGGCCTCGATCGAGGAGACCTCGGCGGCCATGGAGCAGATGACCGCCAATATCGCCCAGAACACCGACAACGCCCGCACCACGGAAGGCATCGCCGAAAAGGCGGCGCGGGACGCGGCGGAAGGGGGGCAATCGGTGACCCAGGCGGTGAACGCCATGAAGGAGATTGCCAGCAAGATCTCCATCATCGAGGAGATCGCGCGACAAACCAATCTGTTGGCCTTGAACGCGGCCATCGAGGCGGCGCGGGCCGGGGAACACGGCAAGGGCTTCGCGGTGGTGGCGGCGGAGGTGCGCAAGCTGGCGGAACGCAGTCAGACCGCGGCGGGCGAAATCGGCCACCTCTCCGCCTCCAGCGTGGCGGTTTCCGAGAAGGCGGGCCACATCATCGGGCAGGTGGTGCCCGATATCCAGAAGACGGCGGGGCTGGTCAAGGAGATCACCGGGGGCTCGCAGGAGCAGAACCAGGGGGCCGCTCAGATCAACAGCGCCATCCAGCAGCTGGACCATGTGATTCAGCAGAACGCGGGCGCTTCCGAGGAGATGGCGGCCACGGCGGAAGAGCTGAACTCCCAGGCGGACCGCCTGGCCCAGGCCATGTCCTTCTTCAAAACGGGGAATGAAGAACGCCCCCGCTCCGCCCCCAAGCCGAAAGCCTCTCCTCCCGCGTCGGCCCGTGCGGGCAAAGCCGGGCCGGCGCTCCCGGCAAAAAAAACCACCGCCGGGAAAACTCTCAAAGCATTGCCCCCTCCCCGCGCGGCAAAGGTTGATTCCGGGGACGATATGGGCGACGATGAGTTTGCCCGCTTCTGAATGGATGTTGCCGATTTTTGTCCCTTTTCCCCCGGCTTTTGTGATAGCCTTAATGGGCTAAAGGGTTTGCAACACCGCTTGTGTCGGTTTCGGGTCGGATTTTCTTTTTTATAACTTCCTCATTATCAAAAGAAAAACGATCCGGATCACCCCCAAGGCCGCTGCGGAAAGCACCCGGCGGCCCTTATAAAAAACCACGGCATCAGGTCCGGGAGCGGAGGTCTTATCATGGCGATTCTTGAGGTGCCAACGCAGTTTTTGACATTTACCCTTGCCGAAGAGGTTTTTGGCGTCGATATTGCGCGAGTCCGGGAGGTGTTGGAGTTCACCGCCATCACCAAGATGCCCCACGCCCCCATGGAGATGATCGGGGTGATCAACCTGCGGGGGCATGTGGTTCCGGTGATGGATTTGCGTTTGAAATTCGGCATGCCGGAGGGGGAGCGCACGGTCAATACCTGCATCATCATTCTGGAAGTGACTGCCGGGGATGGCAGCACGACGGTGATCGGCGCCTTGGCGGATTCGGTGAAGGAGGTTCTGGAGTTGCAGCCGGATCAGGTGGCGCAACCGCCCAAGATCGGTCTTTCCGTTCGCACGGATTTCATTATGGGCATGGGCAAGCAGGCGGACCATTTCACCATTCTGCTGGATACGGACAAGGTCTTTTCTCAAGAGGAGTTGGCCGGACTGGCGGCTGCCTGAGAATCGGGCCGACCCGGAAATCGGCGGACACCATCGGATTATGGCCTGACGCGGCCCGGAAGGGGGTCGGGAGATCAGGGAGACGCTATGTCGAAGTATGAGGAGTTGGCGCGCATCATCCAGGAGGCCATGGAGGAGACCAGCGCGGCATTTTTTGTAACGGATATCGGTGTGGAAGCGGGTCCGGTGGTGATCATCTCCGAAGAGGTGGCCTATATGCCGCCGCAAGCGGATGTAACGGCCATCGTCGGATTTGAAGGCGGTCTGGAGGGGGGGGTTCATGTTTCGGCGCCGTTCCATGCCGCTTCGGGATTGGTAGAGGCTTTTTTGGGCGAACCGATGGACGGTTTCGACGCCACGGCGGCAGATGGTTTCGGCGAGTTGGCCAACATTCTGGCGGGGGCGGTCAAGGGTCGTCTGGACGATCACATGTCCTTGACGCCACCGAGGGTGGTTCGGGCCGGAGAGGCGATGGCGTTGCCGTATACCCGGCAATTGGCCGCCATCAAGTGTTATTTCAGGACCGAGAAGGGTCCGTTTTTCGTCGAGGTATTTCAGGCCGTTGCCTAGGGCGTGTGGACAATCGTCAGATTTTGGTTCCTGACAAGGCGCAAGGCGGTGAGGAAGCGGAGTGTAGTCCTCTACATGAGCATTCCGAACCGGATTGCAACGCGGCCAGGGACCAAAAGATGGTGAATGTCTATACGCCCTAGCAGGTGACAATGGCGGTATGTTCAAGGGAGGCGGGATGTGGGAAAGCGTATTTTGACGGTGGATGATTCCTCTTCCATGCGGCAGATGGTGGGGCTGACCTTGAAAGGGGCGGGCTACGAGGTCGTTGAGGCCGTGGATGGTCAGGATGCCTTCAAAAAGGCGCAGACCACGCCGGTGGATATGGTGGTGACGGACCTCAACATGCCCAACATGGACGGCATTTCGCTCATCAAAGCCTTGCGGGCCTTGCCGGCCTTCAAGTTCACCCCGATCGTGATGTTGACCACGGAGTCGCAGGCGGAGCGCAAGGCCGAGGGCAAGGAGGCCGGGGCGACGGGATGGATTGTCAAACCCTTCAAGCCCGAGCAGTTGATCGGTGTGATCAAGAAGGTGTTGGGATAGGGTTTTCTGCCGTCGGTTTTTTCCCGGCGCGTTCTGCGGTTCCCGAGGGGATGCTCCCTTGGGCTTTCCTGGTCGTTTCCGTCTGGCAACCACGCCATTTCAGATAAATACGGGAGTTCGGGGGGCAGCCCCCCGAGGCCTTCCCGTGCCGACAGTCCTCTGCCTTTCAATATTTTATCTTCTAATTATCAAAAAAAGGAAATGTTCTGTCCTTTGACGTTCCTTTTTTTTGTTATTATCTTTTGTATAATTTTTTAACTATTCGGATTGAATTCGGGGAGGATTATCCCCACAAGACTTATTCCGTTTCTGTTTCATTCGTTCATTAATACGGGGGTCCGGGGGCGATTATCGCCCCCGG
>JADGAQ010000241.1 GCA_015231925.1 Magnetococcales bacterium | reverse complement strand
GGGGGGGATTATCCCCCCCGACGGGTCCAGGGCAGCGCCCTGGGACTCTTTCTTTTGCTTTTGACGTTCAACTCCATGGGGTCCAGGGGGCACCCCTGGGACGTGTCCTTTCGCTGTTGACGTTCCGACCCCCTGGGGTCCAGGGGGCACCCCAGGGATTTTTCCTTTCGCTGTTGAAGCGTGACTTCGGGCTGCGTAGCGTCCTGAATGGTTACGAATTGCCGATGCAAGGAGCGCTCGGCCCGTGGTATGCTGTTTCGCATATCAATGGAACCGTTTATCCGGAAATCAAGGGAGAGCATGGCATGGCGGTCAGCGGAATTACCGAGTCGTTTCAGGTGCTGACGTTCACCCTGGGAGACGAGATCTTCGCGGTGGATATCGCCCGGGTCCGGGAAGTGCTGGAATATACCCAGGTGACCAAGGTGCCGCGCACGCCCGACTTCATGTGCGGCGTGATCAATCTGCGGGGCAGCGTGGTTCCGGTGGTCGATCTGCGCCTCAAGTTCGGCATGGACGAGGCGGGGCGCACGGTCAATACCTGCATCATCATCGTGGAGGTGGTGCAGGACGACGAAAAAACGGTGCTGGGAGCCCTGGCCGATTCGGTGAAAGAGGTGATGAACCTGGATCCGGATCAGATCGAGGGAGCGCCCAAGATCGGCACCAATCTGCGCACGGAATTCATTCGGGGCATGGGCAAACACGAAGAGGCCTTCATCATCATCCTGGACACGGATCGGGTCTTTTCCGCCGAGGAGCTTTCTGCGATGCAGGGCGGGATCTCCGAAGGGGGCTGAAAACGCCTGCGGGGAGAGGGATCCCCGCAGCCAAACGGGGATCCTTTGACTTTCAATATGTTATTCTTTAAGTATCAAAAAAAGAAAATGTTCTGTCTTTTGACTTTTCCGTTTCAGAAGAATCTGAATGATAAAAGAAAAGTCAAAGGACAGAACATTTCCTTTTTTTGATCCTTAAAAGATAAATATTGAAAGTCACAAAATAAAGCGCGACAAATCCTCGTTGGCGGCCAGATCGGCCAGTTGCTTCCGCACATAGTCCGCATCGATCACCTGAAGTTGGCCGCGATGGTCCGGGGCCTGGAAGGAGATCTCGTCGAGCAGTTTTTCCATGACGGTGTGCAATCGGCGTGCGCCGATGTTTTCCGTGGTGCCGTTGACCTGGGAGGCGATTTCGGCGATGGCGCGAATGCCGCTTTCCTGGAATTCCAGGGTGATCTCCTCCGTGTTCATCAGGGCGGCGTACTGTTTGGTCAAAGCGTTTTCCGGTTCGGTGAGGATGCGCACGAAATCCTCCACCCCCAGACTCTCCAGCTCCACCCGGATGGGCAGGCGTCCCTGCAACTCCGGCAGCAGATCCGAAGGCCGCGCCATCTGAAACGCGCCGGAGGCGATGAACAGGATGTGATCCGTCTTGACCATGCCGTATTTGGTGGAGACGGTGGTGCCCTCCACCAGGGGCAGGAGATCCCGCTGCACCCCTTCACGGGAGACATCGCCGCCACGCATCTCCGAGCCGCGGGAGCAGATCTTGTCCAGTTCGTCCAGAAAGACGATGCCCGACTGTTCCACCCGATCCAACGCGGTCTTCTGGGTGCGTTCCCGATCCACCAGCTTGCCGGCCTCTTCGTCCGTCAGTCGTTTGCGGGCCTCCTTGACCGTCATGCGCCGCCGGTTGGTGCGTCCTCCCAGCATGTTGCCCAACATCTCCTGAAGGTTGATGCCTTCCATGCCCTGGGGGGTGAAGACTTCCAGCGTGGTGGAGGGGCGGGCCTCCCGGATATCGACTTCAATCTCCCGGGTATCGAGATGGCCCTCCCGCAACTGACGGCGCAGAATCTGCCGCGTGCCGGAATCGACCGGCGGGGTGGCCGGACGGGGAGGGTGCGGGGCGCTGCGCCCGAAGAGGCTCTCCAGGGGATTGGAGGTCTCATGGCCGGGGGGCGGGGGCAGCAGGATATCGAGAATGCGCTCTTCCGCCTGCTCTTCCGCCTGCATCTGCACGCCTCGTTTGGCCTCTTCCAGGGTCTGTTTGACCGCCAGATCGACCAGATCGCGGATGATCGACTCCACATCCCGCCCCACATACCCCACTTCGGTGAATTTGGTGGCTTCCACCTTGATGAAGGGGGCGTGGGCCAGTTTGGCCAGACGACGGGCGATTTCCGTCTTGCCGACACCCGTGGGACCGATCATCAGGATGTTTTTGGGATGGACCTCCTCGCGCATGGCCGCATCGAGCTGCTGGCGACGCCACCGGTTGCGCAGGGCGATGGCCACGGCCCGCTTGGCGTTGCGTTGGCCGACGATGTAACGATCCAGTTCCGAGACGATCTCACGGGGCGTAAAAGTGGACATTATAACTCTTCAATGATCAGATGATCGTTGGTGAATACGCAAATGGAGGCGGCGATCAGCAGGCTCTTTTCCACGATGTCCCGTGGTGGTAACGTTGTTTCCTGCAGCAGCGCCCGGGCTGCGGCCAGGGCGTAAGAGCCGCCGGAACCGATGGCCAGGATGCCGCCTTCCGGTTCCAGCACGTCACCGGCGCCGGAGATCAACAGGCTCGTCTGGCGATCCGTCACCGCCAGCATGGCTTCCAGGCGGCGCAATACCCGGTCGCTGCGCCAGTCCTTGGCCATTTCCACGGCGGCTCGGGTAAGATTGCCCCCGTGTTTGGTCAGTTTGGCGTCAAAGCGTTCGAACAGGGTGAAGGCATCGGCGGTGGAGCCGGCGAAACCCACCAGCACCTCTCCTTCCCGAATGGCGCGCACCTTGCGGGCATTGGCCTTGACGATGGTGTTGCCGAGAGAGACCTGGCCATCGCCGCCCATGGCCACCTGATCGCCTCGACGGACGGAAAGAATGGTCGTACCTTCAAACATCGGTTATTGTCCTTGACCGGTTGTTCGTGCCAAGGCCGGGTCGATGCCGACCGGGCTTCTCCACATGGTGACTGGAGAACGGCACGTTTGCAAGCCATCGAACATCATGGATCCGACTCATGAACCGTTTGCCCACCGGTTTCTGGCGGGACGCTTCCGCCGGACTGCATCTTTTCCGCTCGCCCGACCATGCCTGCAACTATCTGCCGGATCGGGAAGCCTCCACCCTCTTCGTGGATCCGCTGGATTCCATGGATCCGGTACTCTTCGAGTATCTGTTGCTGCAGGGCTTTCGCCGCAGCGGGGGGCATGTCTACCGGCCCTATTGTCAGCGTTGTGATGCCTGTCTGCCGGTGCGGGTGCCGGTGGCCCACTTTTCCCGAGGGGGTGGTTTCCGGCGCATCTGGCGACGCAACCAGGATTTGACGGTCGAGGTGCAGCCGGCTTCCTTCACCGTGGAGAGCTTCGACCTCTACCGGCGCTATCTGGCGGCGCGTCATGGGGATGGTCCCATGGCTGATCCCCTGCCGGAGGATTTCGTCTCCTTTCTCATCGCGCCCTGGAGCGATACCTGGTTCGTCGCTTTTCGCGACAGCGGCGGGCGCTTGTTGATGGTGGCGGTGGTGGACCGGCAGCCGCGCGCTTTGTCGGCGGTCTATACCTTTTTCGAACCCGAGGAGAAGCGTCGCAGTCTGGGCAGTTTCGCCATTCTGTGGGAGATTGCCGAGGCGGCGCGTCTGGGGCTCTCCTGGGTTTTTCTCGGTTATTGGATCGCGCAGTGCCGCAGCATGCGCTACAAGGCCCGCTTTCAGCCTTTGGAGGTGCGACGGGGCGGCGTATGGACGCCCTTGTCGGAGGAGGAGGCGATTGTCAACCTGGAAGAGGCGAATTCGGGTTTACAATCGGAGGCGTCGGATTGACAATACCCCCTTTTCCGGAACGATGGAGGGGTGTTTGTTTGCCGAACGTTATCGGGCTTTCGCCACCCGTCGCCGGGAGGCGGGACAATGGCGGGTTCTGCGCCCGGTGGGGCCTCGTCGGGGCAGTCGCATCCGGGTGGGTGAAACCTGGCTGGTCAACTTCGCCTCCAACGACTATCTGGGGTTGGCGGATCATGCGGCGTTGCGTCAGCGGGCGGCCGAGTGGCTGGAGCGCTGGGGTGCGGGCAGTGGCGCCTCCCGTCTGGTGTGCGGCGATCTGGAGCCTTATTCCCGGATCGAAGAGCGGCTGGCCCGGCTCAAGGGTCAGGAAGCGGCGCTGCTGCTGAACTCCGGTTTCCAGGCCAACGCCACCTTGTTGCCGGCGTTGCTGGATCGGCAGATTCTGGGGGAGGAGCCACTGGTTTTTTCCGATCGGCTCAATCATGCCTCCATGCACCACGGCTGTCTGGCGGCGGGTGTTTCCCAGCAGCGGTATCGGCACAACGATCTCGATCACCTTGAGTCGCTGTTGCGCGCCCATCAGCATCGCGGTCGTTTTCGTTTCATCCTTTCGGAGACGGTTTTCAGCATGGACGGGGATCGGGCCGATCTGCCGGGGTTGTTCTATTTGCGGCAGCGATACGGGGCGTTCCTCTATCTTGACGAGGCGCATGCCACCGGGGTTTTGGGGCCGGGTGGGGCGGGGCTTGCGGCGGCGAGCGGTGAACGGGCGGATCTGGTCATGGGCACGTTCAGTAAGGCGTTGGGCGGTTTCGGGGCTTATGCCGCCTGTGCCGCGTCGTTGCGGGACTATCTGATCAACCGGTGCAGCGGGTTGATCTATGCCACCGCGCTGCCGCCCGCCGTGTTGGGAGCGGTGGATGCGGCGCTGGATCTGCTGCCGGGTTTGGAGGGGGCGCGTTGTCGTTTGCAGGAGGGGGCGCGTCGTTTACGGGAGAGTTTGCGTGGGGCGGGATTGGATACGGGGGCCTCCTCCACCCAGATTGTGCCGGTCAGGGTGGGTGAGGAGGAGACGGCGCTGGCTTTGGCCCGGGATCTGGAAGCCGAAGGTTTGCTGGTGGTGGCGGTGCGGCCTCCCACGGTGCCGAATGGGGGTAGCCGGTTGCGGTTGTCGTTGTCGGCGGCGCATGAGAAGGAGGCGTGGCGGCAGGTGGCCGAGGTGTTGCCTGTTTTGGCAAGGGCGCGAGGAGTGATTTGATTTTCAATATGTTATCTTTTAAGTATCAAAAAAAGGAAATTTTTTGTCTTTTTAATTATTATTTTTTATACCCCCTCGCATTGAGCGGCATGATCATGTCAACAGCGAAAGGAAAAGTCCCAGGGGTGCCCCCTGGACCCCATGGGGTTGG
>JADGAQ010000240.1 GCA_015231925.1 Magnetococcales bacterium | reverse complement strand
GCTCCGCCTCCAAACCTCCGCCGGGGGGGATAATCCCCCCCGGACCCCCGTATTAATCAAAGGACCAACGCTTGAGGTTCAGCCCCCCCCCGCCGATAATCCCCTTCGAACCCCCGTATGCCGGAAAAGACCACTGAAATCAACATCCAAAGATGGAAGGTGTATAAGACGGGTAAACAAAGACAGGTACAACTACGTAGAAATTACTGCCTGGAAACCTGCCTGAAATTACGTTAGGATACTATCCTTTAAAGTACACTTAATGGAGGGGGATCAATGGGGAAGCGAATATGGCTCTATTCCATATTGCTGGTTCAATTCATGTCTCCTGCATTGGCCCTTGGTGAGGCCCCGGTGGTTGACCCTGCAATGCTTGAACGACTCGGGTGGGAACGCACCCGGAGGGCAGAGCAACTTGAGCAGGAAACCGGCCGTCTGAAGGAGATGCTTCCTAAGGAACTCCAGGGTGAGGTGAATTCTTTGGATTCGACATGGCGGGAATACATCGAGGCGGAATGCCGTCTGGCTGTTCCATTTGATGAGGCGGTATTGAAGGGTGCCGAGATTCCGGAAGCGGCTTTCATTAAATGCCAGATCAGGGAGGCCGCTCAGCAGGTCGCCCGACTGCAAGGTGCTGTGAAAAGCTGGGCCAAAGATCATCCGGAGCAATCATCGGGGCGGGAACCGGTTCAGGCGGGGCAGATCGCGACGGGGACCAAGCCCGGACCTGGGGAAGGCAGAGTCGCAACTTCCGGGCAGGTGGTCAGCGCCGGAGTCACATCCAATCAACCGGACCGGAGAGGGCGCCCGGTGACGGAATGCTCGCCACTGACCGATCTGCCGGAGAATGTCGAGATTCATCTGATAAACATAGTCCAGGGGTTGCACCCGACATTACGCCGGCTTCCCGATGAAGTGGAATCCCCGCATTTCAGCGAAGTCGTGGTCAACCTGCCGGGGGTGCCGGTTGTGTTGGTGCTGGGGGCCAGTTATCCGGCCATCTGGGCGGTGCGCACCACTCCGGGAACGAACCTGGTTGCCGTGGTGGCAGGCGGGCGTACTTCGCTGGAGGTCTATGGCCTTGATAAAACAGTCATGGTTCGTCGCTTTCTATCGCTCCCCTTTCACGGCGCGGCTCCAGAATGTTTTTTCAATGACGCTCAGGTGTATGGCCAGCTTGACCAGGTGCAGAAAAGTATCAAGATAATCACGGGAAGGGAGTTGACCCGGTACTACGATACCCCGACAGGAAACCGCTTCGTCGTTGGGCAGAAGGAAGGAATCGACGAAAAGAGCCTCCGTTTCGTTGCACCTCAGGATGGCAAAGACTATTCAGATCTTTTTTCCCCCCTGCCACATGGCCAGGCAGGGCTTCAGGAGTTGATCCGACAGGGCAAGATACGCCTGTCCACCCAGGAGGATATCCAGTTGTGGATCAAGGCCGCCCGCGAGCGCGATAAGGCCGAGCCTTCGGATTGGTTGAAAACGGTTTTGAAGCAGAAAGGACATGTCTATTCGATCCTGACGCGCACTGTTTTGCCGGAGGTGCTGCGAGAGGATCATTTCTCCAATTTCATCCTGTTACCCGGTGTGCTTCCACCACCGGACTACGGGGCAAACTCAAATTTCTACGAGGTGTCCAGCGGAACCTGCTTCTCGTCTGGTGGGCGGCGCTGTCCGCAATGACGCGCTTCGTTTCCGGCCAAAGGATCGGGATCGAGGGCGCCCTTGGCCGTGGGATGGGTCGAGTGCAGGTGGCCGGGTTCCGAGAGGGTGCTGCGGCCCTTCGCGATCGGCAATGCAGAGTGGGAAGGAGGAAACATGTACCGTCAGATTTGTGCCGGATTCTTGATGATGGGAGCCTTTGTTACGTCAAGCCACGTTGCGCAGGCGTTTCAACCGCCGGGGGCGGGGGCGCGGCATGAGAAGGCGATGAACCAGCAAAAGGCCTTGATCAACCACCGCATTGCCAATCTGAAGCGGATTCTGCCCGAAAGGATCAACGCAATGCTCACGCAGCATGATTCGACATGGGAAAAATATCAAGAAGAGTTCTGTCGTTTTGAAAGCCGTTTTTCAATCAGCGACCAACAGGAAAATCGGGAAGACAATGTCGGCGCGTATGATCAATGCCTTCTCCGGACGACCAGGCAGTATGCCGACCAGTTGCAACAATTTGAAAATCAATGGGTAAAAAACAATCCGCCGCAAAAGGGACCCGGCTCGGGAGCGTTGAAAGCTCACAACTTGGCTGAGCTGCCGGGTTTGGCATTTCCTGTATCGGATAAGGGTTCAAACAGGCCGCGGCCCGAATGTTCCCCATTGACCAACCTGCCGGAGAATGCCGAGGTCCATCTCGTGGCAGCCCTAAGGGGGATCAAGTCATCCACGCGCCAATTGGCCGATGCCAAGTACCCGACGCGAACGAGCGAGGTGGTCGTCAACCGGCCCGATGCCAAAATCGTTCTCGTGCTGAGCGGTAATGAGCCGATCATCTGGGCGGTACGCACCATGCCGCGCACCGAAATTGTTGCCGTTGTTCTGGGAGGTCAATACCCCCAGGAAGTCATCGGGTTGCCTCCGGGAACCCCGATGCAAAAATATATTGCCACGGAGTTCCAAGGCAAACCTCCTGAATGCTGGAAATCATTTTGGTTTAATGGTACTAAAAATGAGTTGAGCACGATGATAAAAAAGGTAGAGAATTATACGGGGCGGACAGCCAATCTGATTTACCTTTACCCGAATAATCAGAGATATATCATTGGCGGTTCGGCTGGGATCGAGGAGAGCGCCCTGATCTTTCACGCTCCGAAAGATAGCCAAACTCCAGTAGTCTTCAGCAGGCTGCCACCCGGGCAGGAAGGCCTCAGAGAATTGGTTCGCCAGGGCAAGATCCGCCCCGCGAGCAAAGAGGATATCGAATCCTGGGTTGAGGCGGCAACCTCTCGTTTCAAGAAATATAACCCTGATGACTCGACTAAAGTAACCAGACATGGTTTGAATGCAAGTGATAGTTATGCAATCCTTGGAGAAGTTGTTCTGCCTGATTTGAAGGGGGTTGGGGTAAGCTCTTTCATTATCCCCAAGGGGGTTCCAAAGCCGGACGCTGCAGGGAATCGTGTTCACTTCTATGATGTGGAGAGTGGAACCTGCTCTATTTCGGATGGAAATGGACGTTGCCCCGAGTAGACCGACTGGGCCAACGGATTCTATAAAATGAATAACCAGACCCCTTCTCAGGAAGAATTAGGCATCCAAAGTAACATTGGAGGAATCATGATCAAGCCGGTTTGGCTCCTTGCCTTGCTGTTGTCTCAAACCGTCACACCGGGCATCGCCAGTGATGATCGGGCGGTGGTTTCGGACAAAAGGCTGGAGCAGATGAAGAAGGCGCGCAACGAGGGAATCCTGTTGGCTGAGTATCGGCTAAATAACCTTAGGCGGATTCTGCCGAAAGAAGGTATCGTATCTCTAGAAGAGTATAACGAAATATGGAAAAAACAATCTGAAATTTCATGTCGTCTTGAGCGATTTTATTCAAAAAGAAGATCATCCAGTGAGTCCGTCAGCGAAAATCTGGCGTTGATGATGTGTCTTAGCCAGGCATCAATGCAGTATGCCAATCAGCTGCAGACCTTCGAGACCAGATGGGTGATGAACCATGTCGCCCCGTCATCTTCCCGAAAAACATCCGAAGATGTTGAAAAGGGCGGCAGAATCGTCAATGAATCATCCTATGGTGATATGGTCCGCCAATCTGACCCAGAGTATGACAAACAAAAAGCTTTGGCGACGTATCGACTCGACAACCTGCGGCGAATCGTTCCGGATGAAGTTAAAGTAATCCTCGATGACTATAATGCTGTGATAAATCCGTACAATATTGCGTATTGTAAGGTGTCAAGCTATTTTCAGGGGGAGGAAAATCTTTCGCGAATACGAGAAAATGGTGGTTCGGTATCGATGTGGTGCCAGTCCGGTCAATTAAGGCAATATATTAACTATCTGGAAAATTTTGAGAGGCAGTGGGTGAAGGACCATGCCGGTCCGTCATCTCCCGACAATTCGACGAAGTCTGATGGAGCGGATCGTCCGGTGGTGCGGGATCCGTCTCAAGGGACCGCTTCCCGTGGGATTGCCAAGCCGTTGCCGGAATGTGCCCTGAGTCATCTTCCGAAAAATACCGAGGTCCATCTGGTGGGGAATTATGAGGGCTTAAAGCCGACCGTGCGGCAGATACCCGAACAAAGCCACGCCACCCGTCTTAGCGAGGTGGTGGTGAACCTGCCCAAGACCCCCGTGGTGCTGGCGTTAAGCGCTTATGATCCGGTGGTCTGGGTTGTTCGCACCACACCGGGCACGGAGATCGTCGGCGTGGTTCTCGGCGGCTATTATCCTCAGGAGGTATTGGGGATCGAATCCACCGTCCCCGTCAGGAAGCTGTTCTTTTCAAACGCCAAGCCTGGCGGGGAGGGTTGTGGTAAATACTTTTCCGTTTACAAACTCAACGAGGAGCTGGACCGTGCCGCCTCGTTGCTGGAGACGTTGACCGGAAAACCCTTGACCCGTTTCCATAACACTCCTCAAAACCGACGTTTCGTGGTTGGCAAGGCAGAGAACCTCGATGAAAAATCATTGCAATTTGTCGCACCCAAGGACGGAAAGGACTACTCCGATCTCTTCAGCTCGTTGCCGCCTGGGCAGGAGGGGTTGTTGGAACTGGTGCGGCAGGGCAAGATACGTCCCGCCACCGATGAGGATATGCAAAGCTGGATCGATGCCGCCAGTGCGAAACTCAAGCATCTCAATCCCGATGCACGGGTGAAGTCGGCGATGTTGGTCAAGGAATGGACATTTACCGTTTTGGAGGGAACCATTCTTCCGGCGGGGTTGGCTGGGGCACTCTCCAGATCGTTCATCATTCCGAAGGGGGTTCCCGTGCCCAAGGGGGAAGGCGGACACAATCGGTTTTACGACGTAGCCAGTGGTACGTGCATTATGGCGTCGAATTTTTCCTGTCCGTAACACGGAGTGACCCAAATACGGGGGTCCGGGGGGAGGTCACCCCCCCCCGGCGGGGTTCAGGGCAGCGCCCCGAGGTGTTGACTGGCTGGGGCGGTTCGCGGCAGCCGATTATGGTGCGAAAGAAAATACGGGGGTCCGGGGGGGATTATCCCCCCCGGCGGGGTCTGGGGCGGAGC
>JADGAQ010000239.1 GCA_015231925.1 Magnetococcales bacterium | reverse complement strand
TATTGGGGGGACAGTTCCCTGTCCCCCCAAGGTCTTGATTTTGACTTTGTTTTTAGGCGCGCTTCCAGTGAAGCGAATGCGTTTTTCAGCATTCGCGCAGCGCGCCCAATCGTTGCCGCAGGCAACCAGATTTTTGCGAAACTCGCCCCATTGGTTGCGGCTACGCCGCGCTGTGCATGAATTATCCGGGCTCAGGACGGAGGGGCTGTCACTTGCCCTTGGCGGGAGAGGACGAGGCGTGGACGTGGGTCCGCAGCCAGCGAATCAGGTCGCTCCAAATCTCCTGCACCTCGGCGGGAGGGGGAAGCACCCCGGCGTTTTCCAACTCGATGGTGATCACGGGAATTTTCAGCTCCAACCCGGCGTAACGCCCCAACGAGCCGGGAAACGTCCCCATGGGCGAGAGGGTCAGACGCCCCAACCGCTTGGGCGGCGTGGTGGGGGGGCCGTCGAAGTCCAACAGACCGTAGGGGGCGTGAATCGACACGATGGCATGAGGCTTGAAGGCGTCGATCCGCTCCTTCATCCAGCGGCTTTCCGGCTCGGAAAGGGGGGCGTGACCGGGAAAACGGCGGGGATCGGAACCGGTCTGCCGCTGCCAATAGTCCCGACTCTGGGCCTGCCAGTCGGGGGTCTCGAAATTGCGGTTGAGATCCACCCCGGCGGCGTTGACCCGCTGCGAAACCGGTTGAAGCAGCCCGTCGGGATTGACCAGCGGCGCGATCATCCAATGGAAGAGCCCGGAGTGGTGGGCGTCCAGTTGCTTCATCCACTTGAAGACGATGCTCACCGAGGAGTATTCATCGCCATGCACCCCGCCCAACACCAACACCCGGGCCTGGGGGGGGCGCTGTTTGAGGGGAGGATACTCCTTGAGCAAAATGGCCCGGCCATGGCGGGATTCGCCGCTTTTGGTCATGCGAAACGAGAGGCAATCGGCGGCGCTGACGCTGGAAAGCTTGCCGCCCACCGCCGCGCAGGTCTCTTCCGCCGTCAAGGGGCCGGGGTCGGCACCCGCCGGGCCAGGGGCGAACCACAGCGCCGCCATCGTCGTCAGCAGGCGGAGCCAGGGAGCGCGGAGGGTCGGCGGACGGCGCAAGACCATGGGGAGCAGGGTGGTCCAAAAAAATAGGGGCGAGGGAATCCTCATGAACTCATGATTCGCGCCCCTTTGTACCTGTCCCGGGGCGGCAAGGCCAGGGGAAAACGCACCCGGAGACGGTGGAAAGAGGTCGGGATTTTTCCCCAGGACTTCCGCCGATGGGTGGTGCGCCGGAGTACGGCGGCATCCCATCGGACGCCGCCGACAGGACCGCGCCGCGGATTGGTCGCGCTTCCGCCGGGAAATCAACCCTCGAAACGATCTTGCGACCTGCTCGCAACGCCTGGCGGCGGCGGCATCCTGCGTGAAAAAGGTTGACACCCCGCTGGGTCCGGCGTATAAACTACGGGTTCCCTCATGGAAGCATGTTTTCGCGGGGAAGTTGGGCGGCTAGCTCAGCGGGAGAGCACTGCCTTCACACGGCAGGGGTCGCAGGTTCAAACCCTGCGCCGCCCACCATATTTTCAAGGAAATTCAAGCGGTTGGCACTACAACGCCAGCCGCTTTTTCTTTGCCGGTCACACCACTATGACCAAAACGTGACCGATTTTCGAGTCTGACCACGGCGGCCCAGACGTTCTCCGGGGCCAAGTGGGCGTACCTCTCCGTCATCTTCACCGTGCTGTGACCGAGCAGGTCACGGATTGACGGACCTTTCTGGCGTTGCGGTCATCTCCCATGCCAATTCATCTGTTTGATTTCTTTTGCGGTTGCGGAGGGACCACCCTCGGTTTCCAGCACGCTGGACTAAAACCGGTGTTCGCTTTGGACAACAGCCAGGATTCCATGGCGACTTTTCGCCTGAATTTTCCGGAAGTCCGGGGGGAACAAACGGACATCACGCATTTTCCGACGGATGGGATCGGCGAGATGGTCGCCAACTGTCGGAAAGATCGCATCCCGATCTTGTTCTCCGGTTGCGCCCCTTGCCAACCATTCACTCGGCAAAAAACGATCCGAAAAGCGACGGATGAGCGATTCGGTTTGTTGGGGCAGTTCCGGCGGTTTGTGGACGCACACCTGCCGGATTATGTTTTTGTTGAAAACGTTCCCGGTCTGATGAGGCCGCACCCGGATAGCCCTCTATCCGCCTTGATGGCCACTCTGACTGAAAAGGGATACCACATCGCCAGTGGGATTATCGCCTCCCAGGATTACGGGGTTCCACAGCAGCGCCATCGTTTTGTCCTGGTGGCTTCGCGATTGGGCGATCCTATGACGTTGCCCGCGCCAACCCATGGTCCCGGTGGCAGTCTCCCTTATGTAACCGTGCGGGACGTGATTGCGGAATATCCCCCCTTGCAGGCTGGAGCAACCTGTCCGGTCATCCCATCGCACCAGGCGCCTCATCTCTCCCCGCTCAATCTGGAGCGTCTGCGCAACACCCGGCCAGGCCAAAGTCGGCGCGATTGGCCGGATCACTTGTGGTTGGAGTGCCATCGCAAAGGGCATGGAGGACACGGTGACGTGTACGGCAGGATGCGTTGGGATGAACCCGCATCTGGTCTGACCACCCGCTGTATCAGTCTTTCCAACGGGAGGTTCGGCCATCCTGAGCAAGATCGGGCCATCAGTGTGCGCGAGGCTGCAGCATTGCAAACCTTCCCGGACGACTTTCTTTTTTCCGGCATGATGACCTCTCAGGCGCGACAGATTGGCAACGCCGTTCCGCCGCGCCTTGCAAAGGCTTTCGGAATGTATATTCTGAACCACTATAGAAGTCATTCCAGGTGAAGAGATCATGGCCAACTTTAAAACAAGCGCTCGTACTGTAGATATGCTAGGAAGGCAGCAAATCGCTGGCATCCCGAGCGCCATCAATGAGTTGTTCAAGAACGCCCACGACGCTTACGCCGACCGGGTGGAAGTAGACTATTACCGATCCGACAAGCTGTTCGTTTTGCGGGATGACGGGATCGGCATGACCGAAACCGAATTTGAGCAGCGCTGGCTCACTCTGGGTACGGATAGCAAGGTTGGGGCAAGCGGTGCCATGTCCCTACCTTACCGCCCACCGAACAAAGCGGAGCGTCCGTTGACCGGGGAAAAGGGCATCGGAAGGTTGGCCGTTTCCGTGCTGGGGCCGCAAATGCTGCTCCTTACCCGAGCGCAACGGGATGATGGTCTCCACGACCTGGTGGTTGTGTTCATCCACTGGGGCGTGTTCGAGCTTCCCGGCTTACATCTGGAAGACATCCGCATTCCCTTGCGTACACTCCCTCACGACCGGTTTCCCACTGCGGACGACGTGCAAGGGATGGTGGAGGAGTTTCGCGCCAACTTGACCCGAAAGTCCCCCACTGCCCGGAGAATCCTGGATGATCTGGATGTGTGCCGGATCGATCCCGAGGTAATTGCCGATTTTCTGCCTCCCGGTCCCGACCTGCGGAACGGAGGTTCCGGCACCTGGTTCATCATCAGCCCCGCCAGTGAACTCTTGGAAAGGGATATCGATGGTGTTGACATGGAGAAGGATAGAGCCCCGCCCATCGAGAAACTTCTTCTCGGTTTTACCCAAACCATGACCCCGGACCACCCGGCTCCCGTCATTAAACCCGCGTTTCGCGATCACAAGACCGACCTGCGTTTTGAAGACCGGAGCCATGAGGATCGACTTTTTACGCCAGAAGAAATTATCAACGCCGATCATCGTATCAGCCCGTTGAAAATCGGCCTCAGTCCGTAGCCGGTTGATGGATGAAAATCACAAGGTGGGCGGAGCCTCGACTTGGGCAAAGCGACCGCACATCACCGTATAGAGTTATCTTTGGATTTTTCTGATCTATCGGTGAAGGCGTTTATTCAGCACTTTCTTCTAGTTCCCGCGCAGTTAATGCATGGTTTAGAGGCTTCCAGCCGTCCAGCTTCATACCCAGGTTCAACCCCATATCCTCCAGCACTTCCTTGATTTCATTCAAGGACTTGCGACCGAAATTGGGGGTTTTGAGCATCTCCGCTGCGGTTTTTTGCACCAAGTCGCCGATGTAAACGATATCATCGTTATTTAAGCAATTCGATGTACGCACGGATAGTTCGAGCTCTTCCACTCTTATATTAAACAGTTCAGTCAAGTTTGCATCCAAGAGGCTTCTTAAATTTTCACTGATTTTTCTCATGGAATTTTGGTTTGCATTTCTCGGCAAAACATCAACAGCAGTAGCTATAACCGATTGCATATCATCCTTGTACGTTTTGAGAGCGGCTCCACTCTTACTCAAACGCACATCCAAGATTTTTATCTTTCCAGACAATGACTGAACTTCACTCTGGAGTCTTTCACACTCGGATGTGAGAGATTGATAATATTGAGTTGCTATCTCACATGTGGTAAATTCTTCTTCACAAGCTGAGCATTTTTTTGTCCTTTTTCTGATCGAGACATCTCTCCCAACCTTACTTTCAAAAAATTTTTTCCATTCTTTTCCACTGTGATATTGTTTCTGATCTGTGCTAACCACTGAATGAGGACGATACTCTCCGCAGTGCGGACATTCCATTGTTAGTGGAGACTTCCCCTCATAGTTCGCCATGTCAATATCTCCAAGCTATAAAAGTGTTAACGCAGTCCTTTGCTTTGATGGAGGAGAAGTCAATGCCGCAAAGATCAAAAAAACCGTGTGGTTCACCACCTTTTCGGATCAACCATTCACCCCGTTCTTCAACGACGCCCCGGCCTGAACCGCACGGACTTGGACGCCGGAATTTTGATCTCCTGCCGGTTTTCGGGTTGCGACCAGTCCGGGTGCCACGTTCGGTGACGGCGAAAGAACCGAACCCCATTACGGCCACCGAATCCCCGGCGTTGAGGGCTTCAGCAATGGCCGCGAACGTGACCTTCACCGCGTGATCGGCGTCGGCCAGGGTCATGCCAGTGGCGGCGGCGACGTGCTTCTTCAAGACGGTGGTGTTCACGGGTCTGGCTCCGGCAATTGGCTGTTGGTCCAATTGGTGCGGCGGAAAACGATGACTCTACAATCTTCATCGGCCTGTGGGAAGAGTCCCCTGAAAAAAGTCGGATCCAGAGTGCGGTGTTCTGTGCCTGAAGGCGGGGGATGGGGCGCGTGGACTCAGGCGGTCACCTTGCGGCATTCGACGGAGCAGGCCTTGCAGGCTTCGGCGCAGGCCTTGCAG
>JADGAQ010000238.1 GCA_015231925.1 Magnetococcales bacterium | reverse complement strand
TTTGCCAGATTTTGGTTCCTGGCAAGGCGCAAGACGGTGAGGAAGCGGAATGTAGCTCGCCTACATGAGCATTCCGAACCGGATTGCAACGCCGCCAGGGACCAAAAGATGGTGAATGGCAACACGCCCTGGCGGGGGATGCTTCGGCATCCCCCTTTTCTCCCCCTGGTCCGACGGAGCATCACCATGGAAAACTCCCACGCACCCGCCAAAAAACCCGGCAAAGCCCTCCTGGGATTCTTCCTCCTGGCCGTGGCGATTTTTATGTATGTCTCCATTTTTTATAAAGTTTATCACTACGGGCCCTGAACCCGCCCTCCGTTTTTTCCACACGTCTACTTTAGCCGGGTGATTGCGCCATGAGCGTTTCCCTGTTCCAGACGGTCGATTCGGCCCTGCCCTCCGCACGGGACATCCTGGAGCTGATGAAGCTCAAAATCGGTGGCATGATCGCCCTGACGGCGGTCGTCGCCTATATCGTGGTGAGTCCGACGGTCGAACCCCTGCATCTGCTGGCCCTGACCCTGTTGATGATTCTGGGCTCCGCCAGCTCCGGCATCGTCAACCACGTTTACGATCGGGATATCGACCAGCGCATGTCCCGCACCGCCAACCGTCCCCTGGTGCGTCAACCCGGCACCGATCTGCGTGTACCCCTGGTTCTGGCCGCCCTTTTCCTGGGCATCTCCGTGCTGCTCTCCCTGCACCTCTTCAACGCCCCCACCGCCTTTTATCTCTTCATGGGGGCCCTGGTCTACGGGGTGGTCTACACCATCTGGTTGAAGCGCCGCACCTGGACCAACATCATTTTCGGCGGCACCTCCGGCAGTTTCGCCGTCCTGGCGGGAGCCGCCGCCGCCGATCCCCAGGCCACCACCCTGCCCTGGCTCTTCGCCCTCTTTCTCTTCTTCTGGACCCCCACCCACTTCTGGTCCCTGGCCATCTTCCTCAAGGAAGACTATCGCCAGGCCGGCATTCCCATGCTGCCGGTGCTGATCGGCGAGAAAAAGGCCGCCCGGGTCATCCTGATCAACTCCGTATTGCTCATCGCCTCCTCCCTGCTGCCCTGGTGGTTCAGTGAACTCGGCCCCCTCTACGGTATGGGAGCCTCTGCCCTGGGAATCTTCCTGCTCTGGCAGAATCTGCGCATGGTGAAAAATCCCGACGCCACCACGGCCCGGGCCAACTTCCTGGCCTCCATGAAATATCTGGGCGGCATCTTCTGCTTCATGGTGGCCGATATTCACCTGCCCTGGAACTGATTCCCTTGCAAACCGCACCCATCTCGGGATGTTGAAGGCATACGGGGGTCCGGGCGGCGCCCCGAAGTGTTGACCTAGCGGGTCGAAGCCTCGAAGAAAAGCGCACCAACCCGATCCTGTTGTACACTCTTGGAAATGCTTCGACCCGCCGGAGGGGGCCAGGGGAGGGACTCCCCATCCTTGAAAACGCCACCTTCACCGAGGTTCAGGTTTTGCAAGAATAAGGGCCTCTTATTCTCGAACAACCCTGGCTGTGTCCGGGTGTTGAGTTTAAAGAAGGGGAGGATGAGTCCCTCCCCTTGCCCCCTCCGGCGGGTCGAAGTGAGGACAAGGTTTGGAAAAGATGTGAGTTGGGCATTTCCCCTTTGGCTTCGACCCGCCAAAGGCCACGTCAACACCTCGGGGCGCTGCCCCGAACCCCGCCGGGGGGGACAATCCCCCCGGACCCCCGTATAACTGAAAAGCTCAACATCCCAAGATGGATGCGGTTCAGGCGCGGTTCGGTACCCCCTTCTCCGGGAGTCCCACCCGCCAGGTGGCCAGCCCCAGACAAAAGAGCGCCCAGGCCAGAGTGATGGTCCAGGCTCCCAGATAGGAGGCGTTACCCAACAGGGCGGCAACCGGCTCGTAGAAGGGGCGACGAATCACCTCCAGGGCGTGGCTGACCGGATTGACCACCATCAGAGCCCACAACCAGGGGGGCGTCTTGTCCAGGGGGAAGAGAGCGCCGGAGAGCATCCACAACGGCATCAGAAAGACCGACATCACGGCGTGAAAACCGGCGGTACTCTCCAGCCCCCAGGCCACCAGCAAGCCCAGAGTGGTGAAACCCAGGGTGACAATCAGCAGCCCCGGCACCAGCAGCAACAGATTCCACCCCAGGTTCAGTCCCAGAAAGGGCGCCGCCACCAGCAGCGGCAGGGTCTGCACCAGGCCCACGCCCATGCTGCCGAAAACCTTGCCCAGCACGATGGCCCAACGCGGCGCCGGAGAGACCAGCACCTCCTGCAACAACCCCTGTTGCCGATCCTCGATGATGGTGATGGTCGAGAAGATTCCGGAGAAGAGCATCAGCATCAACAGCATTCCCGGGTAGAAATACTCCAGGTAGCTGACCCCTTCCAGTCCGGGAGCCCGGAAGGCCGGCGAAAAACCGGCGCCCAGCACCGCCCACATGAGCAGGGGTTGGGCCAGGCTGCCCGCCACCCGGTGCGGCTGGCGGAAAAACCGCACCATCTCCCGTCGCGCCAGAGCCCCGACCGCCGCCATGCCGTTCATGCCGCCACCTCCCCTTCGACCGCTTTTTCCCCGGTCAGATGGATGAAGAGATCCTCCAGGGTCGCCTCCTTGAAGGAGACGGAGAGCAGATCCTCCTTGAACTCCACCAGGATTCGCGCCAGCAGCCGATCCAGGTCGGGGCCTTCCAGACGCATCTCCCCCTCCAGATGCTGCACCTGGATGGCCGGCTCGTGGCGCAACCAAGCCTCCAGGGCCTCCGGTCGGCGGCTTTTCAACACCAGAAGATTGCGCCCCACCTGACGTTTGAGGGCTTCCGGAGTGTCGTTGGCCAGCATGACACCCTTTTTGAGAATACCCACGCGATCCGCCGCCTCCGCCTCCTCGAAGAGATGGCTGGTCAGGCAGATGGTCAAACCCTCCTCACGACGCAGGGTCAGCAACCGGTCGAGGAAGGCCCGCCTCACCCCCGGATCGAGCCCGGTGGTGGGCTCGTCCAGCAGAAGGATGCGGGGTTCGTGGAGGAGCACCTTCACCAGTTCCACCTGTCGGGCCAGCCCCCCGGAGAGTTGGCCCACCCGGTCCGCCAGGCGATCCTGTAAACCCGACCAGGAGAGGGCCGCTTCCAGGCGACGGTGAAATCGCCCGGCATCCAGGCCATACAGGCTGGCGTGGATGCGAAAGTTTTCCATCACCGTCAACTGCCGGTCGAGGGCGGGTTTCTGAAAGGCCACCCCCAGCAACTGCCGCGCCCCGGAGCCGGCGGCGAAGAGATTCTTCCCCCCCACCAGCACCTCCCCGGCACTGGGCTGCATGACCCCGGCGAGAATCTTGAACAGGGTCGATTTCCCGCCCCCGTTCGGCCCGGTGAGGGCGAAGAACTGCCCCTCCTCCACCTGCAGATCGAGGGGGAGCAGGGCTTGCCGGGGCGGATCGCGCCGCCGGGAACCGGGATAATAGTGGCTGACCGCCCTGGTCTGAATCAGGGCCGACGCAATCGGTACAGGTTGCCGTGACACCGTGTTTTCCTTAATTTAAAGAAGGTATACGACTCTTTCCGGGTTGGGAGGACACCGCACCATGGCTTCATCCCCCTTTTCACTGCCCGTTCCCGAGGATCCCCAGGGACGACGGCTGGCGGTCGCCTGGTTGTGGCTCGCCCTCTGCTCTCTGGTGGGCTCCGGGTTGGTGGTCATTCTGGTGGTGCTGGCCCGCACTCCGGTATTGAACACCTTTCTGCCCTGGATCGACTCCTTCCGCACCGCCCTGGTGGTGCATGTCGATCTTTCGGTGCTGGTCTGGTTTCTGGCCTTCGCCGGCATGCTGGCGGCCCTACCCCGTCAGGTGGCCCCCGGCTGGATCGACTGGCTGGCCCTGTGGCTCGCCGCTGCGGGCTGTCTGCTGTTGACCTTTTCGCCCTTTCTCGCCGCCGGAACGCCTTACCGCAACAACTACGTCCCGGTATTGGACCAGCTGCCCTTTTTCGCGGGGCTGGTGACCTTCCTGACCGGCAGCGGCCTCATGGCCCTGCGCAGTCTGTTGCCCGGCTTCTGGCGTCCCACCCTGAACCAGGGCGCCATCGCCCTGCGCATCGGTCTGCGCTCCGCCCTGGCCATTCTGCTGCTGACCCTGCTGGTCTGGCTGGCCACCTGGTGGCGTCTCGAACCCCAGTCCGAGCGGGAGTACCACTTCGAAGTCCTCTTCTGGGGGGGAGGACATGTGCTGCAGTTCGCCCACAGTCAGATCGTCATGCTGGTCTGGCTCTGGCTGGTTTCGATCGTGGCCAGACCGGCCCTCACCCCCCGGCTGGCGGGCCTGCTCTTTTTTCTGGGAGCCCTGCCGGTGCTGGCCGCCCCGGCCATCGAATTCCGCCTCTTCCTGACCTCACCCTCCCTGCGGCAGGCCTATGTCGATCTCATGTGGTACGGCGGGGGCATCGCCCTGATGCCCATGGGACTGGCGGTGGTGGTCGCCGCCATCTCGGGCCGGAACCGGGAGCCGCGCCACGCCCCCTTGCGCTGGAGTCTGGCCTTTTCCCTCTTCCTGATTGCCCTTGGCGGCATGATCGGCTTTCTCATCGACGGGGTCAACGTCACCATTCCCGCCCACTACCACGGGGTGATCGTCGCCATCACTCTGGCCTATATGGGCCTGATCTACCACCTGCTGCCGCTGTTGGGCTATCCCGCGCCCAATCTGAAACTGGCCACCTGGCAACCCATCCTTTACGGCATCGGCCAGAGCTGTCACGTTCTCGGCCTGGCCTGGTCCGGGGGGCATGGCGTGCAGCGCAAGACCTACGGCGCCGAACAGGCCCTGGACACCCTCTCCACCAAGCTGGCCATGGGCATCATGGGTCTCGGCGGACTGCTGGCCGTGGTGGCCGGGGTCCTCTTCCTGGTCCTGGTCATTCGTTCCCTGCTCTCCAAACCGGTTGTGAATTCTTAAGGAGCTTCACCCCATGGAATCCCTGATCCCGATCCTGCCCCATTTCCACGCCACCCTGAATCTGGTGGCGGCCATTCTCATCTCCAGCGCCTGGGTGGCCATCCTCAAGGGGGACCGCGTCACCCATCGCAACCGCATGATCGCGGCCTTGCTGGTCTCCACGGTTTTTCTGATCTCCTATTTGACCTATCACGCCAAGGTGGGCAACATCCCCTTCGCGGGACAGGGACTGATCCGCCCCCTCTATTTCGCCCTGCTGGCCAGCCATGTGATCCTGGCCGCCGCCGTGCTGCCCCTGATCCTCCTGGCGGTGTTCAACGCCCTGCTGAAGCGTTTCGAACAGCACCG
>JADGAQ010000237.1 GCA_015231925.1 Magnetococcales bacterium | reverse complement strand
TCACAAATACAGATTCATGTATAGTTTCAATCAGTTAGACTTTCTGAGGAGGCCCCAATTACAAAACGGCGTTGCAATGGGTCAGAACGATTAAAAGTTATAATAAATAAAAAAATCATAAAGATAGAACATTTTCTTTTTTTGATATTTAAAAGATAACATATTGAAAGTCAAAGAATTTAAATATACTCCAGCTTGTGCGAATCAGGGCCTCTTGTCCCGAGACTCCACGATCAGGTGGGCCAACACCCCGAAAAAGAGGGTCTGCATGCCGAACAGCACCAGCCCCAGCACCGCGTTGACATGCACGATAGGCTTTTCGGCATGACCCGACAGCCAGGCCACGAACTCCCAGCCGCCCAGCAGCAAACCCAATCCCAGAAACAGCAGTCCGATGGGGGCGAAAACCTTCAAGGGGCGCACCGCGACCAGCACCATGAAAATCTGCGGCAACACCTTGAAGGGATACTTGAGGCTGATGAAGGATTTGCCCGTCACCCGCTTGTGAAACGCCACGGGAACATGGGCGAAACGCATGCCTTTGCGATAGCTGTCCACCAGGATCTGCTGGGTGTAATTGTAGTTGCCCGGCATATAAAAACAGGAGAGGTAGTCCCGGTTGACCGCGAAAATGCCGGGTTGGCTGTCCCGAAGCGGCCAGCCGGTCAACCAGCGCATCAATGCGGTAAAAACGCGATTGCCGACACGTCGCACCAGGGGCATGCGGTAGTCGATGCGCTCGAAACGGTTGCCGTAAACCACATCGGCTTCATCCCGCAGGATGGGAGCCAGCATGGCGGGAATGTCCTGGGGGTCGTGCTGCAGATCGGCGTCGAACTTGAGGGCGATATCGGCCCCGTCGTTGAGGGCGGCCTTCAGTCCGGTACGCACCGCCGCACCCAGACCCTGATTCCAGCGATGCACGATGAGGCGATCCGCACCGGCCGCTTTGGCCCGTTCCCCGCTGGCGTCCTTCGAACCGTCATCCACCACGAAGATGCGCCATTCCAGGCCCTGGCGGGCCAGGGGTTCCGTCATTTCCCGAAGCGCCGTCACGGTATGTCCGATCATGGCCTCTTCGTTGAAAGCCGGTACGATGACGACGACCCGTTTGACGCTCATGGTCTCTCCAAAATGGTCAAGGGTGCCATGCTTTTGACTTTTAATATGTTATCTTTTAAGTATCAAAAAAAGAAAATGTTCTATCCTTTGACTTTTGCTTGTTATTGTTTAAAGAAAAATCTTTCCGGAATCATCTCTGCACAGGAAGATCAAAAAGTCAAAACATTTTCTTTTTTTGATACTTAAAAGATAAATATTGAAAGGCAGAATAATTACCAAGTATTTTTCTTTCCGCCCACCAACCGATCCCGCAGCTCCAACGGCGTCAGGCTCACCCCGCCCAACTCCCCCAGGAAAAAGGCCAGGTAGCCCTCCAGCGTGGCCAGAAACCGCTCCAGCTCCCGCTCGTCACGCACATAAGGCGTGCAGCCGGGTTTCAGCGTCGGCGAATGATAACTGAGTGTGAAAACCCGCAAACCGTCACCCAGCAAGGTGCGGGTCAGGCGTCGCATCTCCTCAAGGGTGTGGCCTTCCGGAGAAAGCCTCATGCGCTCCAGCAGACCCAGCCTCGCCATCACTCCCGGAAGATGCAGAGCCTTCCTCCACCCCTGCGAAATCAACGGATAGAGCCGGGATCCCGACCCCCGCCAAAAGCCGCAGAAACCGCCGGTAGTGGGCAGCCGTAGCAAACGGCGCCGATGGCCGAACCAGCAGGGCTCGTTGCCTTCGGAAAGATAGTTCGGCCCGCCATCGGCCCGAAAATCGAAAGGAGGCGCCGGGCTCAGATCGCATTCGAAACCCTCCGTTTCCAGCAGTTGCGCCGTATGAGGACCGAAACCGTAACGTCCCGCCTTGTAGATGCAGGGCGTTCGGCCAAAAACCTCCTGAATGCGCGCCGTCAGATGACGCAGCTTGCTCTGTTCCAGGGTGGCGGGCAGATTTCCCGGATAGGCGTTGGCCTGGCTCAACTCCTCCTCGAAGGGAGGCGTGTTCCAGGGATGCAGATGAGCGCCGATCACCCCCCGAAAGGAGTCGTGGATCTCCTTCAGAGGCGCCCAGCCCTCTTCCCGACTCACCACCGCATAGTCCACCACATAGACCGGCGAGACCTTGAAGCGATCACAAACCGCCTGACCCCGACCCACTGCCGCCATGGCCGTCACCGCGCAGGCCTCGCGGGAAAACGGCGCGTTCCAGTCGAACTCCTCCTCCGTATCCACCACCACCAGCAGTACCGGGGCATGGCCCTCGGGCAACCGGGCCGAGGTCCGGGTGTCGAGGAGAGAGTAGTCTCCCCGAAGATTGGGCGGTTTCAGCGGCGGAACGCGGGGACGAGGCAACGTCCTCTCCTGGCACCTGTTTCAGGTAAGTTGTCCGCAACAATACTTGTACTTCTTGCCACTGCCACAGGGACAGAGTGCGTTGCGACCCACTTTCTCTGCGGGACGACGGAAAGGTGTATGGTTCTCGCCCTCCGGCACGACCGCCCCACCCTCTTCCTCCCCGCTCCAGCTTCCGGCATCGGGATGGTTCATGGAAAGACGCCGGTTGCGGGCCTGAGCCCGCTCCTCCTCCATGTGGTCCAGCTCGTCGGGACGCGCCACCTCCACCCGGGCCAGAATGCCCACCGCTTCGGCGCGAATGCGATACATCAGATCATCAAAAAGCTCGAAAGCCTCCCGCTTGTACTCGTTGAGCGGATCCTTCTGGGCATACCCCCGCAGATGGATACCCTCTTTCAGGTGATCCATGTTGAGCAGATGGTCCTTCCAAAGGGTGTCGAGCACTTGCAGAAGAATCGACTTCTCCAGGTAACGGGTCAGCTCCGGACCGTTCTGCTGCTCTCTCTGCAGGGTGTGAGTCTTAACCGCCTCCCAGGCCCGCTCCCGCACCACCTGGGCGGTCACGCCATCCTCGGCCTGCCATTCCGTAATCGGCAACCGCACGGCGAACTGTACAAAAAGCTGATTGCCGAACTCCTCGGCTTGCCACTGCTCAGGATAGGCCGATTCGGGCAGATGCTTGCTCAACAGCTCATCCAACAGCTCTTCGCGAATCGCGGTGATGAATTCGGAGACATCCTCGGAGCGCATCAGCTCCCGGCGTTGATCGTAGATCACCTTGCGCTGCTCGTTCATCACGTCATCGAACTTGAGCAGGTTCTTGCGGATGTCGAAGTTGCGCCCCTCCACCTTCTTCTGGGCCGACTCAATGGCCTTGTTGATCCAGGGATGCACGATGGCCTCCCCATCCTGCAGACCCAGCTTCTGCAACATGCCGTCCATGCGCTCGGAACCGAAGATGCGCATCAGATCATCCTGCAACGACAGGTAAAAACGGCTGGAACCCGGATCTCCCTGGCGTCCCGAACGTCCCCGCAACTGATTGTCGATGCGCCGGGATTCGTGGCGCTCGGTACCCAGGATATGCAGTCCGCCGCTGGCCAGCACCAACTCCTTCTCACGGGCGCATTCGCTACGAATGGCCTGAATGCGGGCCTGACGCTCCTCGGGAGGCAGCTCCATGGGCACCTCCTTGCGAATGCGCATGTCCGGATTGCCACCCAACTGGATGTCGGTACCCCGGCCCGCCATGTTGGTGGCGATGGTCACCGCTTTCACCCGACCCGCCTGGGAGACGATCTCCGCCTCCTTTTCGTGATATTTGGCGTTCAGCACCTGATGGGGCACCTTGACCTTGCGCAGCTCGCGGGAAAGTTCCTCGGATTTTTCGATGGAGACCGTGCCCACCAGAACCGGTTGGCTCCGGCTGTAGCACTCCTGAATCTCCTCCACGATAGCGGCGGTCTTCTCCTTGTGGGTGCGAAAAACCACGTCGTCGTTGTCCACCCGAACCATGGGCATGTTGGTGGGAATGACCACCACTTCCAGGTTGTAGATGGACTGGAATTCGGAGGCTTCCGTATCGGCGGTGCCGGTCATGCCGGCCAGCTTGCCGTACATGCGGAAAAGATTCTGGAAGGTGATGGAGGCCAGGGTCTGGGTCTCGTTCTGGATGACCACGCTCTCCTTGGCCTCCAGCGCCTGATGCAGCCCGTCGGAATAGCGACGACCCGGCATCATGCGACCGGTGAACTCGTCGATGATGATGACTTCCCCATCCTTGACGATGTAATCCCGATCCAGCTCGAACAGGGTGTGGGCCCGCAGTGCCTGGTTGACGTGATGCACCACCTCCACGTTGGCCAGATCGTAAAGACCGCCCGGTTTGAGCAGGTTGCGTTCCGTCAGCAGGGCTTCGATATGCTCGTTACCCTCTTCGGTCAATACCACGGTGCGGGATTTTTCCTCGATCTTGTAGTGCTGATCCCGGGTCAACAGGGGAATGAGTCGGTCCACCTTGTAGTAGCGATCGGTATTGTCTTCCGTGGGACCGGAGATGATCAGCGGGGTACGGGCCTCGTCGACCAGGATCGAGTCGACCTCGTCAACGATGGCGAAGTTCAGGGGCCGCTGCACCATCTCTTCCAGATTGAACTTCATGTTGTCGCGCAGGAAGTCGAAGCCGAACTCGTTGTTGGTGCCGTAGGTGATGTCGGCTTCATAGGCCTCACGCCGTTCGCGATCATCCAACCCGTGGACGATGACCCCCACGCTCATGCCCAGAAAACGATAAATCTGCCCCATCCACTCCGAGTCGCGTTTGGCCAGGTAGTCGTTCACCGTGACCAGGTGGCAACCCTTGCCTTCCAATGCATTGAGATAAAGCGGCAGGGTGGCGACCAGGGTCTTGCCTTCGCCGGTCTTCATTTCGGCGATCTTGCCCTGATGCAGCACCAACCCACCGACGAGCTGCATGTCGAAATGGCGCATGCCGGTAACCCGGCGACTGGCCTCCCGCACCACGGCGAAAGCCTCCGGAACCAGCTCTTCGAGGGCCTCCCCCTTGGCCAACCGCTCCCGGAACAGAGCGGTTTTGCCGGTCAGCTCGGCATCGGTGAGAGCCTGAATCTCTTTTTCCAGGCTGTTGATCTTAGCGACGGTCGGTTGCAAACGACGCAGGTAGCGGTCGTTGCTGGAACCGAAAATTTTTCGTGCAAGGGCGCCAAACATGGAGCGAGGTCCTCTCCCGCTGAGGGAACGTCAACCGGAAACTTGTCTTTGTATCACACTTCGGCAGAGGGGAGCAAAGCGGGAAAAGCGAAACAGCCCATCGAGAGTCACTCGGAAAAAAGCTCTTCCAGGGAAGAAACGTGGAGGATGCGTTCCGCCCAG
>JADGAQ010000236.1 GCA_015231925.1 Magnetococcales bacterium | reverse complement strand
TTTAATATGTTGCCTTTAAGTATCAAAAAAAGGAAATGTTTTGACGTGGTCCTTTGGCCTTTGGCCTTTGGCCTTTAGCCTTTAGCCTTTAGCCTTTAGCCTTTAGCCTTTAGCCTCTGGCCTTTGACCTGGCCTTTCGCGGGTCGAAGCCCAAAAGAGAGCCGCCCAAGCCTGATCCTGCACCGAACGTCAAGAGAGCTTCGACCCGCCGGAGGGGGCCAGGGGAGGGTCTCATCCTCCCCATCTTTAAACCTGCCGCCCGGACGGAAGCCGGGGAATTTTGCAGAGAAGCAGCCAATGCGTCATGGGAGCCATCTGCCTTTTAATATGTTGCCTTTAAGTATCAAAAAAAGGAAATGTTTTGACGTGGTCCTTTAGCCTTTGGCCTTTAGCCTCTGGCCTTTGACCTGGCCTTTCGCGGGTCGAAGCCCAAAAGAGAGCCGCCCAAGCCTGATCCTGCACCGAACGTCAAGAGAGCTTCGACCCGCCGGAGGGGGCCAGGGGAGGGTCTCATCCTCCCCATCTTTAAACCTGCCGCCCGGACGGAAGCCGGGGAATTTTGCAGAGAAGCAGCCAATGCGTCATGGGAGCCATCTGCCTTTTAATATGTTGCCTTTAAGTATCAAAAAAAGGAAATGTTTTGACGTGGTCCTTTAGCCTTTGGCCTTTAGCCTTTAGCCTTTAGCCTCTGGCCTTTGACCTGGCCTTTCGCGGGTCGAAGCCCAAAAGAGAGCCGCCCAAGCCTGATCCTGCACCGAACGTCAAGAGAGCTTCGACCCGCCGGAGGGGGCCAGGGGAGGGTCTCATCCTCCCCATCTTTAAACCTGCCGCCCGGACAAAAGCCTGGGTTTTCCCGAGACAAAAAGCCTGTGACTTTCTCGTCCCCTGTGTGATTGTCTCCGAACGTGGGCTTTCGGATCGGGGCTTGAATGAGCGCGGGATCTCCGGGGCGGCTAAAAAGGATGGGGAGGATGAATCCCTCCCCTGGCCCCCTCCGGCGGGTCGAAGCATTCTTGTGGTTCGGTGCGGGATCAGGCTTGGGGGGCTTTCTTTTGGGCTTCGACCCGCTGAAGGCCAGGTCAAAGGCCAAAGGCTAAAGGACCACGTCAAAACATTTCCTTTTTTTGATACTTAAAGGCAAAATATTAAAAGGCAGACCGGGCTCTTTCAGCCTGCCCCGCCTGCCCGGTATCCATTCGGATCAAACTCCACCTGCCCGAACCCCGCCGCCAATATCCCCACCCTCACCTTCTCCTGCAACCCCTCCTCCTGCCACCGCGCCAACTCCTCCACCCCTACCTCCACCCGCGCCAACTCCCCATGATACCGCACCCGATACTGATAAAACCCCTCCCCACGCAATACCGCCTCCGCCGCCTCCACCCGCGCCAAACCCTCCGCCGTGATGGGCACCAAACGCGGAAACCGCGACGACAAACAGGCAAACGCCGCCTTCTCCGCCGTCGGCAAACCCAACCCCCGCGACAACTCCCTTACCATCCCCTTGCCCAAACCCGCCTCCAGCAACGGCGCCCGTATGCCCCGCTCCTCCGCCGCCACCATCCCCGGTCGAAACTCCTCCAAATCATCCTGATTGGCCCCATACGCCACCTGCCACCGCTCCGGAGCCTTCAACCGCATGATCAACTCATACGCACACAAATCAAACAAGGCATGCTTGCAATGATAACAACGGTCCATGTCGTTGGCCGCATACTCGGGCTTCTCCATCTCCGCCGACTCCCGCAACCGATGCTCCACACCCATCGCCTCGGCCAGCGATTGCGCCTCCTGCAACTCATGCCGCGATAAACTCGGCGACGTGGCCGTCAACGCCACCACCCGATCCGCCCCCAATACCACCACCGCCGACGCCAACAAACACGTCGAATCCACCCCGCCGGAAAAGGCCACCAGCAGATGATCAAAACCACTCAAGATCTCGAACAGACGCGGATATGCCGCTACCGCCAATCGCGAGGAGGAACTGCTCAGGGAAATGGTCACGCCACACCAGAACATCGAAAAGTTGATAGAACCCGCCACCCCCGCCATGCTACTTGCAGACGCGCCGTCCCGCAATCCTTTCCGCCCCGCGAACCCATAATCCGCCCGAGGTGAAGCCGGAGGTGAAAATATCGGTTCCGGCATACGGGGGATCGGGGGGATTATCCCCCCGAACCCCCGTATACCTGAACAGATCCGGCGAACGGTATAATCCGGGATTTTGTCCCTTCACCTGCCGGAAAGTCCATGGCATTTTTCAGCCGGCATGGCAAACGCCGAAAGAATGGATTAGTCTGCCAATGCCTTGCCAGGCCCTATCGAAAAATGCGCACGGAGAGCCGTCACATGGAAAAGAAACCCGTTGGAGACAATATCTATACCGGCAACGCCGACTGGAGCTTCGGCGGCAACGTGGCCAAAACCTTCGACAGCCATGTCTCCCGATCCGTGCCCCTCTACGATGAAGGACACCAACTCATCGCCCAGGTCTCCGACTTCCTCCTCCAGGACCAGTCGGTCTGCTACGACCTCGGTTGCTCCACCGGATCCCTGATCCAACGCCTCAACCAGCGCGTCGGCAACCGCCGCGTCCGCTTCATCGGCGTCGATTGCGAAGAACCCATGATCGACAAAGCACGCGAACGCTGCGAAAACCTGCCCAACGTCTCCCTGGTCTGCTCCGACCTCATGGACCTCGAATTCGAAAAAGCCGACCTCATCATCTGTTACTATACCATGCAGTTCGTCCGCGCCCGCAATCGCCAGCTGCTCTTCTCCCGCATCTACGAAGCCCTCAACTGGGGCGGCGGCTTCCTCCTCTTCGAAAAGGTCCGCGCCCCAGACGCCCGCTTCCAGGATATGATGTCCGCCATCTACACCGATTTCAAAATCGAACAGGGCTACTCCAACGAAGAGATCGTCGCCAAATCCCGCAGCCTCAAAGGTGTACTCGACCCCTTCTCCACCCAGGGCAACCTCGACCTCATCAAACGCGCCGGCTTCGTCGATTGCATGACCATCCTCAAATACGTCTGCTTCGAAGGCTTCCTCGCCATCAAATAAAGGCCGTTCGGTTTGAATTAAAAATCGATTGCCTTTGGCGTGGTTTCTTCCATAATGAGATTTTGTCCCAATAAAATACAAAAATTCAGTGTTATTAATGGAGGAATTCTCATGTCAATTCGGGTCAATGATCTCTCGATAAAGGCCAAACTTTTTCTGGGGTTTGGTGTGGTGGGGCTGTTGTTTCTGGGGGTGATCTGGCGATACCAGAGTGGCATGGACGGGGTTTCGCAGCGTTTCGAGACCTTGTTGCAGACTGCGGTGGCTCAGGAGATTCTGGCCGGCTCCATTCAGGTGGCTTTGCTGGAGGCACGGGAGGCGCAGGCCGGCTTTGTGGTGCAGCCGGACGGGGCGCTGGAGACTGCGGTGGCCAAAGAGGTGACCCGGGTGGGGGAGCTGGTGGGGCGTTTCGAGGCCATCGCCCAGGGGTCCGGTGATGACGATGGGGTCAAGATGGCCCAAAAGATCCGGGAGGGCATGGCTCAGTACGGCAAGGCTTTCCAGGATCTGGCCGCTGCCTGGAAGCGCAAGGGTTATCAGCCTGCCGAGGGTTTGCAGGGCGTGGCGCGCGGTGCGGCGCACACTCTGGAGAAGCAGTTGGAGGATTTCGATACCGACATGTTGCAGGTGATGTTCCTGGAGGCGCGTCGGGCCGAAAAGGATCTGAGGTTGCGTCGCGAGGCCAAATATGTCGAAAAACATGCCGAAATCATCAGCGAGTTCGGCAAGGAGGTCGAGGTCTCCCTGCTGGCTCCGGGCAGCAAGGCCAAACTGAAGGAACTGTTGGGGCCTTATCAGGCGGTGATGGCCCAGGTCGGGCAGGAGATTGCCGAAAAGAAGGCGGATGTCACTCCGGAGTTGGCCAAGCGCCTGAGCGAGACGGCTCATGGTATTGAAGCCTTCCTGAAAGCCCACTATGTGGGGGATTTGTGGCGCAACTACCTGATGGCCCGACGTCACGAGAAGGATTATCAACTGCGCGGCGATGCCAAGTATGTCAAGTCGCTGCAGGAGACGGTGACCGAAATGTTGGAGAGCGTGGCGGAGTCGGAGCTGGAGGAGTCGGTCAAGAAGACTCTGGCCGGGGTGTTGGAGAAGTATCGTGAGGCCTTTATGGGGCTGGTGAAGGAAGACGAGGTGATCCGTGTTCAGCGCAAGCAGATGGCGGAAAGCACTCAGCACATCAAGCAGCAGGTGGAGGAGGCGTTGCACCGTGCCGGCGAGAAAGAGCGTGCTCTGATGGCCGAAACCAGCAGTCGGGCGCGGAGCGATGCGCGTGGCGCCATGATTTTCGGGGTGATCGGTTTTCTGGTGGGTGTGGCGGTGGTGTGGCTTTTCAGCGGCTATCTGGTGGGGCTGGTCAATCGGCTGAACCTCTTCATTCACAATCTGGCGGAAGGCAATTTGAGTCGGGTTTGCACCATTGATTCGGGGGATGAGTTCGGCCGCATGTCGCGCAACCTCAATGAGGCGGTGGGGCGGTTGCGGGAGACTTTCCGCACGGTGCAGACGGCGGCATCGGGGGTGAAGGCGGGCAGTACGGAGTTGTCTTCGACCTCGTCGGCGATGGCGGACGGGGCTTCTTCCCAGGCGGCGTCCATTGAGGAGACCAGTTCCGCCATGGAGCAGATGAGCAGCAACATCACGCAGAACACCGAGAATGCCCGTTTGACTGAGGGCATTTCGCGGCAGGCGTCGCAGGATGCGGTGGCGGGGGGGCAGGCGGTATCGAACGCGGTGGTGGCCATGCGGGAGATTGCCGGCAAGATTTCCGTCATTGAGGAGATTTCGCGGCAGACCAATCTGTTGGCGCTCAATGCGGCCATTGAGGCGGCGCGGGCCGGGGAGCATGGCAAGGGGTTCGCGGTGGTGGCGGCGGAGGTTCGCAAGTTGGCGGAGCGTTCCCAGACTGCGGCGGGGGAGATCGGGCAGTTGTCGGCTTCCAGTGTGGAGGTGGCGGAGCAGGCGGGGGCGATTATCGACAAGCTGGTGCCGGATATTCAGAAGACGGCGGCTTTGGTTGCCGAGATTGCCAGTGCCTCTCGTGAGCAGAGTCAGGGGGTGGGGCAGATCAATCAGGCGATTCAGACTTTGGATCGGGTGATTCAGCAGAATGCGGGGGCTTCGGAAGAGATGGCGGCGACGGCGGAGGAGTTGAGTGCCAATGCCAATGTGTTGGCGGATGCGGTGAGTTTCTTCAAGGTGTAGGGGTGTGAGAAAGTAATACGGGGGTCCGGGGGGGATTATCCCCCCCGGCGGGGTCTGGGGCGGAGCCCC
>JADGAQ010000235.1 GCA_015231925.1 Magnetococcales bacterium | reverse complement strand
GACCCGCTGCGGACCGCGGGGGGGCAAGGGGGGGCCTCATCCCCCCATCCTTGAAGCCGATTGAAGAGGAAAAACCCACCGCTGCCCCCAAATACCCCAACCCACTCCCGAAGGGGGGAACACCTCAACGGAACACGTCAACGGAACACGTCAACGGAACACGTCAACGGAACACGTCAACGGAACACGTCAACGGATGGGGAGGATGAGGCCCTCCCCTGGCCCCCTCCGGCGGGTCGAGGGGTAACACCGTTGCAAGCGGGTTCGAAATTGGTCATTTCACCTCTTGGCTTCGACCCGCCAAAGGCCAGGTCAACACCTCGGGGCGCTGCCCCGAACCCCGCCGGGGGGGATAATCCCCCCCGGACCCCCGTTATAGATGACGGAACCCTCTTCCCTCTTCCCTCTTCCCTCTTCCCTCTTCCCTCTTCCCTCTCCCCTCTTCCCTCTCCCCTCTTCCCTCTTCCCTCTTCCCTCTCCCCCTGCCCCTCCCCCTTTCCCCATAAAAAAACCCGGAGGGTCTCCCCTCCGGGCTTTTGCACCCGACTTCACACAACCGAATCAACGACCGCGGGCAGTACCCTTGGAGGTCGCAGGCTTCGCAGCCGGAGCAGCGGGCTTGGCGGCGGGCTTGGCAGCAGGCTTCGCAGCGGCGGGCTTGGCAGCGGCAGGCTTCGCAGCCGGAGCGGCGGCGGGCTTGGCAGCAGGCTTGGCGGCAGGCTTGGCAGTGGTAGCCATATTCGAGAATCCTTTCCTTACATGACTGAAGTGATAAAAACCCCATGTCGAGGATGATCATGGAGCCCGACGGCCACGAGGATCGTTCTGTTCCCCTGGCTGCAAATCAATATCACCCACCCCGGGAAAAACAGCCCACCGGCTGTCCTTTACACCGGATTATCACCTTTTGGGAGTCGGCGGCGGCGGAGCCCCGTCAAGAGGCGCATCAGGCTCATCCGGACCACCCAAACCGACGTTGTTCTCCTTCAAGTCCTGAACACACTGATTGACGTAAGGCTTGACCTCGTCCGCCGGCACCTGATCCTCATCGGCATAACGTTCGCAGGTCAAACGCAACTCTTCATCAGTCGGCCTGGCGGCATCGGCAGCCCAAAGCGGAGCCACCACCAACAAACCGGTCAGAACCCCCCACAGCCCGACAAGAAGAGCCGGACAACCCGGCCTCCGATACGGTACCGAACCCCGTGGCCGACCCGCTGACTGGCCCGTTTCATCCTTCATGGCCGATCGCTCCACCATCCCTGTGCAAGCCCCGGAAACACCCTCTCACAAGGTCTTTTATATAGGGTAAAATCGCGAAACATGTAAAGCAAAAATCGCTGTCGAATCGGTGGATTGGTTGCATTTTCCCCCAGGCCCGTCCCGTCCGGGAGTTTCGTCGCGAAACCGGCCAGGGCGCGTCAGAACAAGGCGAGCCGGGAACTCCCGGATCGGGGGATCCGAAAAAAGCACCCACCGCAAAAGGAGCCTCCCTTCCACCACAAATAGTGTTTGACACGACGGAAACCCATCTGATACCTCATTGACAGGCCGTTGCCGCAACGATTCCGGACGAAGCCGTGAACCGGATGATGCGGATGGGTCGCAGCCGTCAATGGGTGACGGCGCTGTTTTTGCTTCCCGGATCAGGAAAAGGATGTCAACCCACCGCAAGCCACGCCACTCTTCTCACCCGGACCAATTGCGAAACCATCTCGGACACGGCATAAAAAATCCATATAAATGAACACCGAAAAGCCAAACGATATAATATTTTTTTACTTTTTTAGGGACAATACATTAAAAAGATACTACAACTGGCTGGGGGGAGTCTTGCAACGCCCTCACCCGAAACAATAAACCAGGGGGAGCAATGAACGCCAAGGCATCACGGCAACTGGGCCAACTTTACCAGGCCGGGGAGATCATCTACCGCCCCGGTGACGCAGGCGAAGCCCTCTACGTCATCCAGGAGGGCGAAGTGGAGGTGCTTCTGCAAACCTGGCGCGGAGAGGAACAACTGGCCTTGCTGGGCGCGGGACAAATTTTCGGGGTGGTCTCCCTGTTCACCGCCGACCGTCAACGCTTCACCACCGTCCGCGCGGTTTGTGACAGCCACATTCTTTCCGTGGACGAACGCACCTTCATCCACCAGTTGCATTACGACCCCTCCCTGGCCTTTCGGGTGCTGCGCCACATGGCCCAGCGCATTTACGATCTGGATCATCAGCGCATCGAGCCCCCCTGCGACCCCGACTCGCCTTCGCCAGCCCTGACGGCGGCGGAACGCAAACTGCCCAACGTCTTCGACTACAGCGTGGGCTACCACATTCTGGTGGTGGAGGACGACACCGATCTGCAGGGACTGGTCTCCACCTGGCTCTCCCGCATGTCGGTGGAAAAGGAGATGCCCCTCCGACCGCCCAAATTCTCCCTGACGGGGGTGGTCAGCCTGAACGAGGCCATCTACCGGCTCGACAAGGAGAAGTTCGACCTGATCCTGCTCGATCTCAACCTGCCCGACAGCCAGGGCATGGAGACCTTCCGGCAGGTGATCGGGCGGGCCTTCGACACGCCGGTGGTCATCTTCACCGGCGAGGACGACGAACAGCAAGCCATGGAAGCGGTGCATCAGGGCGCCCAGGACTATCTGGTGAAAAACGCCGTCACCCGCCGCCAGTTCGTGCGCTCCATCCGCTACGCTCTGGAACGCCACCGCTTCGTGACCGGTCGCGGCACCCCCCCCACCGCCACCTCACGGGCCAAGGAGGCCAAAGGCTCCGGGAAAAGCCGCTCCAACTTCTTGAAAAAACTGCTCTTCTTCAAGGGATAGGCCGGCGGATCGTTGCACAAAAGCGCATGAACCAAATGTTTGGTTCATGCGCTTTTCTTCACCAAGACGTTGCAAAATTCCCGCGACTGGAAATTGTTTGACTTTCAATATGTTATCCTTTAAATATCAAAAAAAGAAAATATTCAATCTGTTGACTTTCGCTTCTATTAAATGAGCAAGTTACCAGACAGCGAAGCAATGAGTCTTGATGATCAAGATGGAAAGTAACTTATAAAGTCAAAGGACAGAACATTTCCTTTTTTTGATATTTAAAGGATAACATATTGAAAATCAAAAAATTTACGCTATCATCCCATCATTGAAGGATCTCACTCCTCTTACCCGAATGCGGAAGTCGGCAATGAAGCTGGCCCACATCACCATCGACAATTTCCGCTGCTTCCAAAAGCTGGACCTCGATCTGCACCCGGAGTGCAATCTCTTCGTGGGCATCAACGGCGCAGGCAAAACGGCGATTCTGGATGCGCTGGCGTTAGCATTGGCTCGGATTGTCGAAGCTAATTTGGGGATCGAGGGAAACGTTTGGGATAGCTCTTATATAAAAGGTTTACTTAAGAGGACTGATATCTCCATCCCGTTTAATCTTGGTCCCCGGGAAAACCCGGTCAAACCGGTGATCTCTTTTGACACGGTTTTCAAAACCCCTATCCTCCAGGTGCGCGTTGGAGGCAATGAAATCCGAACTCATCAAAAATACGATTTTACCCAACAAGGTGATCCTACAATATCGAAAAGCAATGACGGAATAGATCAATATTTCTATAACCTGTCGTTTGCCATTCTTTCCTCTCCCGAAACTCCGACTCCCTACCCCGTCGTTGCTTACTACCGCGCCACGCGCCGCTTGTCCGGCATGCCGGAAATGGGCGACATCTTCCAGGTCACTTTGGAGCGTCACACCGCCTTCATCGACGCTTTGGACGCCGGGGGCAACTATCGGGCAATGTGCCAGTGGTTCTATCTGCGGGAGAACATGGAAATGCGGGAGCAGCGGGTTCATCCCGAGGGCTTCGGCTTCGAGCTGCCTGATCTGAAAGCGGCGCGCAACGCTTTGAAGATCCTGTTGGGGGACGTGGAGCGGGTCTTTTTCGATGGGGCCCCGCCGGTGTTGAAGGTGGCTTTGAGGAAGGCGGACGGTGCTTCGACGGTTTACACGCTGGAGCAGTTGAGCGACGGTTATCGCAACCTGTTGGGGCTGGTGCTGGACTTCGCGCGGCGGCTGGCGGTGGCCAACCCCCATCTGCCCGATCCGCTGCAAGCGCCGGGCATCCTGATGATCGACGAGATCGATCTGCACCTGCACCCCACCTGGCAGCATCGGGTGATCCCCACCTTGCGGACGATATTCCCCAACACGCAACTTCTGGCCAGCACGCACAGTCCGCAGATTGTGACCACGGTGCGTCCGGAAAACCTGTTCATTCTCCAGGATGGCGGGGTCCATTCGCCGGGGAGCAGCACTTACGGGGCGGAGAGTGGACGTGTGCTGTCCCAGGTGATGGGCACCCCGACCCGGCCTCCGGGGGAGGTATCCGACGCACTGCATCGGCTTTCCGTATTGATCAATCAGGGCAGTACGGAGGAAGCGGAGGGATTTCTGCGGGAGTTGATGTCGCAGATTGGGGACGATGACCCGGCATTGACCAAAGCGGAGATTCTGTTGCGCACCAAACGGCGGATGCAATCCCCATGAAGCGGTGCCTCAAGCCGGCGGAGCCGGCCTGCCTTCAGCAATTTCGCGCCGAAAACCCGTCGGGCTCCTGGGAAGATCTGCGAAACGAAGGGCGGGATTGTTATGGTGAGTTGCGACAAACCCTGTTCAAGGGGCAGGGGGGACTTTGCGCCTACTGTGAAATTCCGATTGGCGACAACAATCAACAGATAGCCCATTTTCACCCCAAAAGCGATCCGACCACGGATCGCAACTGGGCTTTGCACTGGGCGAATCTCTGGCTGGCCTGCAAGGGAGGGACGCAGGCGAGTTCTGAAAAGGAGCGCTATTTGCCTCCTTTGCCGGAGAACAGAAGCTGCGACGAACACAAGGAAGATCGTATTGTGGACGACACCGTGTTCTCTCCGGGGGGCATTCCTCTTTATCCCCGTTTGTTCACCTTCGAGGTTGATCTCGCCAAGGAAATGGTGATGATGGTTCCGGAAGCTGCGTTGGACAACCCGCAGTGGCAGCAAAAGGCCCAGGCGACCATTGACACCTTCAACCTCAACTGTCCTCGTCTGTGCAAAGCTCGTTATGGCTGTTGGGAGGGTATTGTCGAGCTGATGGACAACGGGGCGAATGTGGCTGCCGTGTTGGGCCAGGACAACGGGTGTTGGCCGCGATTTTTCACCTTGATTCGCTGGCAGTTTGGTCAGGCTGCCGAGACGTATCTGCAAGCCATTTCGTATTGTGGTTGAGGTAGAAGGAAGGTAACGTCCCAGGGGTGCCCCCTTCCCCAGGGTATGGGAAGTCAACGGCTAACGTCCCAGGGCGCTGCCCTGGACCCGTCG
>JADGAQ010000234.1 GCA_015231925.1 Magnetococcales bacterium | reverse complement strand
AAAGGAAAAGTCCCAGGGCGCTGCCCTGGACCCGTCGGGGGGGATAATCCCCCCGTATGCCTGAATCGATACTCATGACATTTCATGGCCGTGCGTCAGCGTCTTGATCGTCTGCTGGTGGCGCGCAACCTTGCGCAAAGCGTCGAGGAGGCCCACCGTCTGCTGATGAGCGGTGAGGTGCTGGTGGATGATCGGCCCTTTTCCAAACCGGGGGCGCTGGTTGCGGAGGGGGCGGTACTGCGTTTGCGACAGGCGGCGCACCCCTGGGTATCCCGTGGCGGGGTCAAGCTGGCTCATGCCCTGGAAAGCTGGCAGCTTTCGCCGCAGGGTTTGACCTGCATCGACGTGGGGGCCTCCACCGGCGGGTTTACCGACGTGCTGCTCACCCTGGGCGCGGCCAAAGTCTTCGCCGTGGATGTGGGTTACGGGCAGTTGGCCTGGAAGCTGGTTCAGGATCCGCGCGTGGTGCGGCTGGATCGCACCAACATCCGGGAAGTGAGCCCCGAGCATCTGGGTACTCTCTGTCAGATGGCGGTCATCGATTGCAGTTTCATTTCGTTGCGCCGGGTTCTGCCCGCCCTGCATCCCCTGTTGCGGCCCGACTCCCCGATCATCGCTCTGGTCAAGCCGCAGTTCGAGGCCTTGCCGGAAGAGGTCTCCTCGGGCGGCATCGTGCGGGACGAGGCGGTGCATGAACGGGTTTTGACGGATTTGAGGGATTATTTGGCGCAGAGCGCCGAGTGGCGCTTTGTTGGCACCCTGGCCTCTCCGCTGCCGGGGGCCAAGGGCAATCGGGAGTTTCTGCTGCTGGCCTTCCGCTGCTGACAGCCGGTCGGGAGGGATGAGGCTCCCCAACCGCTGCCAGCGGAAGTGGACGGTTCAGGCGGCGATGGATTGGCTTTCGAGGGGTTTGCCGCAGCGGTTCAACAGTTCGTTCAATACGGGTTTCACTCGGGGGGGGATGGCTCCGCCGATCCCGTACCACCAGAGCCGCACCTGGGACGGGGCCACTTTCAGATCCTGCGCCAGGGCCTGAATGTAGATTTTGGCCAGCAACCCCTCTCCGTAAAGCAGCACCCCTGCGTGACGCAGTTCCTCCGTGTTCATCGTTTCATTCCCTTGTAATGCCTGTGCAGAGAGTCAGGAGTCTTTCCATCGGTTGTCATGGAGAGAAATTGCAATTATTGCGCCGATTTGCGAGCCGCCAACCGCGTTTCAGCCAGATCATTGTGGCGAGTTTTATTGCAGGGCAGGGTGGCAGCTATTATTATTCCAGCAGGATGGATCGGTATATTTGCCAGGAGTTTCGCATGCCGCCTCAATTCGACCACCTTCTGTTCCGCGCCGAAACGCCCGAAAAGCCGGAGACGATCCGCAAGCTTTTCCGGGGACGTGAAAAAGCCCTGGAACAGGTTGCTGACATCCTTCGGAAAGGCATGGATCTCTCCGGTCGCCGGGTGCGGAACCAGCAGAGGAAAGAACCCTGGGTGATCCATGGGCAAACCCGCTCCGGCAAATCCCATTTTGCCCGCCGGATATTCCTGGAGTTCGCCAATCAGCCCGGACACCATCAGGTGACGGTTCTGGCCAGAGAGAAGCTGGATGCCATCCGGGTCATGCGAAAACTGTTCGAAAAGGTGCATGAGGGCTTTCGTGACGCATTACAGACCATTACCTTCGACGGACTTCCGGATTTCCTGCGGACAAGGGTCCATAATGTCACCCAAATCATGCGCGATGTCGATTATTTTGGTACGGGGTCCGACCGAATCACCCTCTCCATCGGCAGCAGCACCTTCTTCGACCTGAAGGCGGGGATCGACTCGGCCAGTGCTTCCAACTACATGAAACTCGTGGCAACCTTGGGAGCGGGCCGAACCGATTCCGAACAAACCACCTTGAGCCTCCGACCACCGACGTCGGAGGATTACGCCTTCTATATCAGTCTGATGGTGGATATTTTAAGCCAATTGGATCGGGGTGATCATTGGCTGATCCTCGTCGATGACGCCGATCTACTGGAAAACGAGTTTAAAAACAGTCCAGAGGCCCGACGAGAGCGTTCAGAACTGGCTGAAGCTCTGATCGAATTAAGCCAGTGCGAACGGGTGGATGTGGTGGTCACCTCCCGCTCACTCTATGCCCGCTCCCAAAAAGAGTTTTTCGAATTGATCGATCTCTCTGATCATCCCATGCCCGAAAGTACCCTGGCTGGTATCCAACAGGCGCATCTGGACCATTATCGAACGGATAAAGGAGAGGAGGATGGCTGGAACTTTCTCGATGAAAAGGCTTTACTGGAAGCGGCAAGACTCGCCGATTTCCTTCCGGGCGTATTTCTGAACCATATGAAAACCGCCTTTGGGCGATACTCTAAGGAAGAGGATGAAGGCACGCGCTCCCTGGATTGGTATCTTACCGTGTTCCGGGATCGTTTTCAGTCCTGGAAACGAAAGTACCCGACTTCCGCCAATACGTTGGAACAGTGCATTCGTGGAAAAAGTGGGGAATACCGCGTTTCCGAGGAGGATCCATTCTGGGGAACAGAGTTCGATAATTTCTTTACCATTCAAAGCTATTTCGACTATCGAATCTACCAAATACTCCCCTTGGCCCTGAAGGTGCTTCAAGAACCTATCGGGGATCAATCATGATTCGGGCGATCACCCCTTCCAATGAAGTTTTGACACTTCTGGCTACTTCCCTGCGTCAGGCAGAAAGGCAGCAGGATCGGCTTATCCAAGGATTGGACCGATTGCGGGAAATGACGGAGATTGACCTGTTGGAAGTCAGCCGCATGCCTGGAGCGCAAGGATTGGCCGCCCTGGCCGTTGTTCCCGAGGAGGAACGGGAGTTGCTCATCGCCGAGGCTGCAAACAGCCCGGAACAAGCCAATCGCTGGTCAGCCCTGCTACCCCATCTCGGAGGCCCCGATCAGCCTGTAGCCTGGCTCCTCGGACAGGTCTATCCCCACTCCGCCGCTTTGGGCCGTAACAGTTTGCTGACCAAGGATGACCAAGCACCTGACCCCGAGACAGCTATACAGTCACAATTGGAAACAATTCGGCTGCTTCGGTCCAGTGTAAAAATCCTGCCAGATATCGTTCTTCCTCACCTTGCAACAGCACTGAATAATCTTGGCGTCCAATTGGATCAACTTGGAAGAAGAGAAGAAGCCTTGGCAGCCACTGAAGAGGCCATTGGGATTCGCCGCACTCTGGTTCATGACCAATCCAATTCAACTCTTCCGGAATTGGCTGGCTCATTGCACAATTTAAGCATCACCCTTCGCAACTTGGGACGATACCACGAAGCTCTTCAAGCCGCCCGTGAAGCTGTGGAAATTCAGAGGAACGAACCCTCACCACAAGCCAAGCACAAGCTAACATTGCTTAGTATTTATTATCTTTCCTTGGCTTTAAATTATAAACTGGTTGGAAAGATGGATGAAGCTCTTCATTCATTGGCGGAAAGCATAACTACTCTTCATCCGTTGTTAGCAAAACACCCCGAGAATATCGTCGCCTTGGCGCATTCTGCTGTAACGAATTACCTCTCCCTATGCCAGGAATCCGGACAGGATCCCGACCCGGTCCTGCTCGATCCAATATTGGCAATCCTTCAGAAAAACCAGATCACCTCTCCGCAAGAACCAGCGACTCTGCCAAAACCCGGTCTTCCGGAGTATTGATGTTGAAGAAGGGATCGGCCTGACCATCGGGAGCAGCGGGGAACAAACAGCGTTGATGGGGAACTCGCTCCAGAAAGAGGTTCAAGGAGCGCTCCCCGGCATCCAGGGCCTGGGAGAGCTGCGGCAACAACCCCACCGGCCACAGCGCCACCACCGGGTGGGCGCGGCCCTCGGCGTCCGTGGCCACCACCGGAACCCCATCCGTTGCCGCCGCCAGCAGCATCGCAACCAGATTGCGCGGCAGAAAGGGCAGGTCCACCGCCACCGTCAGCAACCACGGCGTGGCGCAATGCTTGAGCGCCGCCTCCACCCCCGCCAAGGGCCCCTGCCGGCCCGGACGCTCATCCTGCAAGACCCGCAAACCCCGGCTGCGAAAACCCTCCACCTCCCCACTACTGACCACCACCCAGGCCACCACCTGATCCCCGAGACGTTCCACCACATGCTCCAGCAAAGGACGCCCGGCCAGCAACATGAAGGCCTTGTCCCCGCCCCCCATGCGACGGGACAGGCCGCCTGCCAGGATTGCGCCGCTTACTTGCGTCACTTAATAAACCTTTTTTATTGAAAAGACAAGAAAAAGAAAAGTCAAAGGATAGAACATTTTCTTTTTTTGATACTTAAAGGATAAATATTGAAAGGATTCAGGCCAGGTTGCCGAACCACTCCTGCCAGAAGGAAACCGGCTGCTCCAACGGCTCCTCCGGATAAACCACATGATCAAACAACCGTGGCGTCTCCTCCACCCCCTCCCGCACATAAACCAGCAACCCGCAGCGATGGAAAAATTCCGCCAGTCGCCAATGCACGAACACCTGCCACTGAATACGCTCCATCGACAACACCTGATCCACATGATGCGTACCCGACTCGGCCCGCTTGAGACGCTGATCGTAAATCCAATCCGGCGAGGGCAACATGAATTCGAAAATCAACCGGGTCAGCCAGTTGGGCGACAACACCCCCTTGGTGCCCGAAGGAATCTGCAACCGGGTGAAATCGATGTCCGGCCACTCGTGACCCGTGTCCCACTTCTGATCGTAAACCGGGCAACTCTGCCCCTCCCCCACGAAGGGCACGGCGAAATGCACCTCCCGCGGACAGTGGTTCAACGCCGGAGAACGCCACCACAAATTGCTGGTCAAATCGAGACAAACCTCCCCCGGCCAGCCGCGCAACCGATCAATCAGGCTGGTCTTGCCGCAACCGGGCGGTCCCGTCACCACCAGACGACTGACCACCACCCCCGCCGGCAAAATCACACCCCGTACCTCCCGGGTCTGACTCACGGCACGGGTGTCCAGAAAAGAAGAGGCCGCCAAACCCTCCTCCTCGCTCATGCCCCCCGACCCTCCCGAAACGCCTGCTCCATGGCCACCCCCGCCGCCTCGTCCAAATACCAGCTCACCCGCTCCCGCCGCCCCAAAATCCCCACCGGCAAGGCCTGAACCGCCGCCTCACCCTGCAACAACCGCCCCAACAAAGCCCCCTTCACCGCCCCCGTGGCCAACAAAACACACTCCGTCGCCCGCTTGATCACCTCCAGCGACAAACTGATACGGCGATTGCCGTCCGGGGCCCGCGTGGCCAGACAAACCTCCGACCAAACCTCGGCACGCTCCATCTCCGCCGGAAAGATCGAACCGATATGGCCATCCTCCCCCATGCCCAGCAACAAACAGTCGAAAACCGGCCAACCCTCACCATCCAAGGGCAGACGCTGCCGCAGCAAAGCCCCATAACGTGCCGCCTCCGCTTCGGGAGACCCCTCCCCCCGCATGCGCTCCACGGCAAACCCC